>CAZFHM010000135.1:0-6588 GCA_964518825.1 uncultured Pirellulales bacterium | reverse complement strand
AATTGTCGCTCAATAAATCATTTGCCGCGTTTTCATACCCCTGCTTCTATAAGACTTAACAAAATTTTCAGCCGCAGAGAATTATTATATTATAGCCACAGAGGCCGCAGAGTGCACAGAGATTAAATTGCTGTTCTTTACGCCAGTTTGTGGGCTATTTCTTCGTCAAGTATCTCTTTGACGGTAAGGGGAATGATACTCTTGCCGGTCTTCTTAAAGAATGATTGTATTTCGCTCAGGGCATCCGATGAGAAATCGAAGGAAACAAAGAACCCTTTTGTACGGTCCTCGCGCATCATCACCGCCTCGAATGCATCTATATCGGGTCGTCCAGTTTTGTCTTTTTGCTTGACCTGTATGGGATACCAGAGGTCCATGAATTCCAGCTCGCCTTTGGTTTTCTTAGGCACGGCCGAGACCGGATAGATTCGTCCGTCGATACCCATATCACCGACCTGGGCTTTATTTGGAATGCCGCCCAGCGCGATAACCGCCCAGTTCTCAAACTCGAACGGCGGGATTTCCCTGAGCTGTTTTTCGCTCCACGGCAGGTCTCGAACAACAAATCCTCGGCCAATCCGCCACAGCTTCTCATCTTCTTTCATCCCGCACACGTCCCGCAATCGCTTGGCCATAACACGACAGGCTGTCGGCGATATATCAATCCCAATCCACTGACGACCGAGATTTTCCCCAGCAACCAGAGCAGTCCCACAACCACAAAAGGCATCTAATACAATGTCGTTGGGATTGCTGCTCGCCTTAATGATCCGGTCAAGAAGAGCAAGCGGTTTTTGTGTGGGATACCCAAGACGTTCAACAGCGTGTGCACCAATTGGACCAATATCCGTCCAAAGAGTTTGCAGCGGAATACCTGCCATTTCCTCCGCATATTGCTTTAAGCGAGGCGTACCACCTTCTTTTTTTGGCCAGTAAATAAGACCAGCAGTATCAAGGGCGTCTAACTTCTCCTGTGTAGTACCGCTTGAAAGTGCCATTGAAATGTCTTTTGGAACTGCCCAATGTCTGCCTTTGGCAGTTGGGTCAATCCCTCGCCATGGTTGCCCACTTTCGCCGTTTCTTATGCCATCTCCCGTTAAATCCGTGGACTTCCACTCCCTGCCATTACTATCAACATTACTATAATTCTGTTCAGTGTATGACACATCATAGGGCTGGTATTGCTGGTTCCATGTCCACTGATTTCCCTTGCTATAAAAGAATATGCTATCGTTGATAGGGCCGTAGCGTTTTGCACTGCTATGCGCACTCGTCCGTTTCCAAACAATCTCATTTTCAAACTGGTTTTCACCGAAAATCTGGTCAAGCATAATTTTGACATAGTGTGAGGCGTGCCAGTCGCAGTGGTAATAAAACGAGCCTGTTTTTTTCAGTACGCGATGAAGTTCCACACAGCGAGGACGCATAAAGTCGATATATGCCTGCGTCGAGGCATGGCGGTCCTCAAAGGAGCGTTTTTCCTTTGTTTCGCCCCAGAAAACCTCATAATTGCGGTTGGAGTTAAAAGGCGGGTCAATATAAATAAGGTCAATACAACCATCGGGGAACTTTTTCAACTGCTCAAGATTATCCCCGCAGTAGATTACCCGCGTATCAACGAGCGATGAGGGTTTGGCCGCCGTCTTTTTTCCTGCCTTTTTCTTCGCCATAGGTTGTTAGTTTAAGCTATGGGACATATTTTGCAAGCTATGAAATTCTAATCGTTTAGTAAATCGTTTGCTGCGTTTACGAGAAATATATAGCTACCCCCCATTCCTATGACGTATTCGTTTTCGGCCCAGAGGAAGGGCCAGTCTTCTTTGTTTTCAGGGAAGTCTGGTTTTATGATGAGAACGCCGGGGACGATGCCGCCTGCGATGAATGAATAATCAGCACGGTTGTTTCCATAGGCAACTTTTTTCGAATGTGTGCCGACGGCGGAAACGAATGAGATATTCGAGCCGGGATGGCAGCCGTAGATGAAATTCAATCCTCTGAAGGTATATTCAGGGCCGATGATTTGTGGGAAGGCCTTGTGCAGAACATAATTGGTAATACCAAATCTGACGACCCAGCCGTTTCCGGCCCAGCCTCGTTCTGTGATGGGTACGCCGAAGGGATTTTCTTTGTAAAATCCGTCGATATGTTCTTTGTAAGCCTTGACAGCGGCCTCAACTTTTTCCGCGTAAGGTTTATCCATCCAGGGTATAGCTCGAACGGCCGTGTCGGCGTGGAAGGCGAAACGCTCTTCGATGGTCGGCCATAGTTCGTTTATGCTGTCCGCGTATTTAGAATCTTTAGTGCAAATCAAGAGTTCAACGGCGGCTCCGAACTGCTCATCTTCCAGCCGGCCTCCGGAGGTGTTGCCGTGACGGAACAAATTCGGTTCACGGCTGTGTTCTTCGTCCCATACTTTTTGGGCGGTAGTCAGGCATTCGTCGGCGAGCCGGTTGTTGTATCCGCGCAGGGCCCGGCTTGCCGCCGCCAGTGCGGCGATAGAGCCGTAGTTCAACGGAGTAGATTTGCTGGTGAATGCCCAGCGGTCGTCGAATACGCCGCTTGCAAAACCGTTCGGCTCTTTGCCGACGAGGTTCGGGTCGTAAATAAGATTGTCGGTCATAGTTAAGGCGTCGCCGAGGTGTGTGTATTGCGAGAGGTCGGGTACGATGATACCGTTGATTGCGTGGCCGACGGCTTTGTGCTGGGCGAGAAGCTGCAGTGTGCCGTGTTCGATTTGCTGGAGTATGTCGGGTACGCCGTCGGGATGGTGAATATCGACGTAGCGTTTTTTTTGGTCGATGAGGGTCTCGTCCCTTTTGAGGCCGAAGTTTTCCCAGATTTGAACGAGGCTCAGAACGGTGTAATACTGGGTCGGGGTACGGATGTCGTAATCGCCGGCGTCGAACCAGCCTCCGATATTCAGTCCGGGAATATGTTCGCCGGGTTTGTAGGGTGAGTCCGTTGTCGGGCCCTGGGCGTACAAATCGAAATGCTTATGGTTTACCGGCGCCTGCAGGGCATCGTCGAGATGGGCTGCGCCGTGCCAGACGCGATAGGCTTCATTTACGAACATGTGGTCCATCTGCACGGGGAAGAATACATCCAGTGTGGGGTGCCAGGCATTTTCATAGACATCCGCTGCAATCCTGAACGGCTTTGTGCGTACGTGGCCGTATTCAATGACGTATATCCCACTTTCTTTTACCGGCGTAAAATCGAAGGTAAGATAATTATATCTCAAATAATTACCCCACTTTTTGACGTCGCCGATATATTTTTCTACAAATCTTCCGTCCTCTGTAACTTTCAATACGCGGGCCGATGTAAGCGGGCTGTCGTTTTTGTCGAGCTCTACGACGGCGACCTTTTCCTGATTGGGATGGTACCCGAGTTGTGAATGTGCAATCATCGGCGGGCGGGTCCAGTTGTCGATAGTGTTGGCGGTTATGAACCACTCGATGACTTTGCCGGTTTGGCCCTGCGGGAGGAGGGTGCGCAAAACGTACCAGCCGTTCTGGGCTTTGTTACGGCCGTCATATAATGAAAGCTCGCCGGTATTAGCTTTGATAGTGACACGTCTTTCGGGGTCTTCTGGAGCAAAGACGAGAGTTTTGCCTTTGGCGATTGGTTTAGGCTCGACGGTACCGGATTTTTCCACCGTCATCGGGCCTGATGGATAAAGCGGAAACAGGCCGCTTTTACCATCGACCATATATGACTTTTCAAAATAGGCGGCGGGGAGGAATTCAAGGTTGAACCCTGCGCGGCCGATAAGTTTTTCGGGAAGCGGCTTTTCGAGATTGACGCTCAGCAGTATGCCATCGTCGTGCGTTTCGGCTTTTATTGTGTAGTTAAAGTCATAATCAGGATATGTTAAAAAAGCCTCGATGGTGTTATTTTTCTTATCCACTTTTCGTTCTACGAATTCAGGGATGGGGTCCCATTGTTCGGGTGTCGGGTTGAGTCTTACGTCGCCGTTGGTCGCTGTGCGGACCTCGTGATGGATAATTTCAACGCCGCTGATTTTTGAATCACTGAAGTTGTCGTTGTACCAGTTACTGAAGACAAGTACATTAAGCCCGCGGGCCTCGAAATACTCGCCGGTATTGAGCTTTAGTTTGTCATTTGTATTGTTGGCCTGGTTTCGGCTGGAAAACAGGAAGAAAATTGCCGCACTCAAAAGAAGTATTATTGCCAGCGTGCTTTTAAAAGAAAGTTTTTGTGTCTTCATTGTTTTTCCAGAAAAAGATTAAAAATTAAAGTTCGATTCCGCTCACAATTATACGCAACATCAGCGTTGCTGGCCAGATTAAAAGCCGATTGAGAGGCGGTGCTCTTGTGCGTTTTCAGAAGTACTGTAAGTATATTTATTTGCTGTGTGAGCGGCGCAATTTAAACCCCCCGCAAAGGCGGTGTTTTCGAGCTTTTCGACAATTTCAGGACAAACCTGCCTGTTATTGATATGGAAAGCCTTTACCTTGTCGGGTGTCCGGTTAATCGGTGACTTTATAGACTGGATCACCTGCCCGTACACGGTCGGTCACTTTTATTCCGATTGAATCGCCGGCCTTGGCCTCGGTGACGTTCGCATTGTCTATCTGCATCGAGCCTACCGTCATTTCGAGGTCGGTGGTATGGCCTTTGATTCGAATCTTGTCACCGACCTTGAGAGGGCCTGTCAATACGATTCCTGCGACGACCGGATGAGCAAAGAAATCTTCGACTTTGCCGATAATCTGCTCTGTCATTTTAAGCCTCCTTTCACTTACCTGTTGTTGTTCTGGATTACATTCATACTAACCGTGAAAATAATTTATGCAAGGGCTGATATATCTGTTATTGCTTTGGGCGGAATAGCTCGGGTATAATGAATTAATGGTAAAGCTCACTACAATACAATAGCGTGACGCCGATGGCTAAAAGCAAGCAAAAAGAAGATGTTTCAAAAGACCTGGAAGTGGGACTGAAAAGTTTTTTCAGAGCGGCACCCGTCGGAAGCGGGTTAATCCGGAATCGCATATTACTTGATTTCAATGCCCGCTTTTGCGAGATGACCGGATATTCAGCCGAAGAGCTGAGGGGTAAAGACGCTCGGATTCTCTATCCGAGCCAGGCCGAGTATGAATATGTCGGTACGGAAAAATATGCCCAGATTCGCGAAAAAGGTACGGGTACAGTACAGTCGCGCTGGCGGCGCAAAGACGGCGGTATTATCGATGTACTATTGAGTTCGACGGTTTTTGACCCGAACGACCTTTCCAGGGGTTTTGTTTTCACTGCGATGGACATTACGGCAAGCAAAAAAGCTGAAGAAGCATTACGCGAATCAGAAAGTCAGTATCGTTCTACAATTGACTCGATGGACGACGGTCTTCACGTTGTTGATGAAGACCTTAAAATTGTATTAGCAAATAAGACATGCGAGCGATGGGGCAGAGAATTTGGATTTCAGATTGATGCTATTGGACGCTCAGTTTTCGAGTTATTCCCTTTTCTTCCGGAAAAGGTGGAAGAAGAATATCATCATGTGTTTAACACCGCAGAGACTCTGGTTACGGAAGAGATAACTCAATTAGGTGATAGAGAAATCATAACCGAAACCAGTAAGATACCGGTCATTGAGGGTTCAAAGGTAGTGCGGATTATTACCATCATCAGGGACATTACCCAGCGCAGGATACGGGAACGTCAGATTGAGTTATACCAGAGCAGGCTTAAAGCCATGGCTCTTGAGCTAATGATGATTGAGGAGCGAGAAAGAAGGCGTATCGCCGTTGGATTGCATGACGATGTCGGCCAGAAGCTTGCTTTGATAAAACTAAAAATACAATCTGTAAAAGAACCTGTTGCTGATAAAAAGTTGGCAGCTGCACTGGATGAAACTCTCGGTTCAATCGACGAAGCCATCAAAGATATTCGTTCGTTGACCTTCGAGTTAGCCAGTCCCGTGCTGTATGAAATTGGCTTGGCCGCGGCAGTGCAGCAGTATTTGAGGGAGGAGGTCGAGGGCAAGTACGGCCTTAAAAGTATACTAACCTCTGATGGGTCTCTGAAGAAATTCGACGTACAGGTCAGTATAGCTTTGTTTCGTATTATCTGTGAGTTATTGATGAATGTATTTAAGCACGCCGGGGCAGAGACTGTGGAAGTTGATATTCGGCAGATTGACAGGAATGTAGTTATACAGGTCAAGGATGACGGTGCAGGTTTTGATGTATTGAGTTATTCGTCGTTGTCAAGAGATGATAAAACCCATTTCGGACTGTTCAGCATACGAGAACGGCTGGAGCAAATGGGTGGAGAGCTCGAAATCGAATCAGTTCATAACGTCGGCACCACTGTTACTGTTCGCACACCAATAAAAAAGAGGTCGAGGAGTGTCAGTGAGAAAGGCCGATAGCTCAAAACCACTCTGATTGGGCGTGACATTTGGAATCCTCTTGCAATGACCCACTGTGGAATGTAAAGTAAGCCGATTCCCCGGTGGAGTCTTGTTTTGCCCCTGGGATAAGTACTTTTAAGGTAACGATTTGGAGAGGTGGCCGAGTGGCTGAAGGCAACGGTTTGCTAAACCGTCGTAGGGGTGAA
>CAZFHM010000134.1:0-6707 GCA_964518825.1 uncultured Pirellulales bacterium | reverse complement strand
GCGATTTTTCAAGCGATGCAGGCCGGTTCGGTCGATGAAGTAAACAGGATAATCCTTACCGCTTCGGGCGGGCCGTTCCGCGACTGGCCGGCTAAGCAGATACGCGATGCAACCGTCGAGCAGGCCTTGGCGCATCCTGTCTGGAACATGGGCCCGAAAATCACGATTGACTCGGCGACCATGATGAACAAGGCTCTCGAAGTGATTGAGGCCCACTGGCTGTTCGCATTGCCGGCGGAAAAGATAGATATACTCGTTCACCCGGAATCGATTGTCCATTCGATGGTCGAATATATCGACGGCTCTGTAATCGCCCAGTTGGGTACGCCGGATATGTGCCTGCCGATTCAGTATGCACTGACGTACCCGAAGCGAATCAAAGGTATAACCGAACATTTGAAGCTCGACGAACTGGCCAGGCTGACGTTTGAAAAGCCGGATACCGAAAAGTTCCGCTCCATTCGGCTGGGCTATGAAGTGGCACGGACGGGCGGGACGGCAGGTGCGGTTTTTAACGCAGCCAACGAGGAGGCGGTCGGACTTTTCCTCGAAGGAAAAATCTGTTTTGGTGCAATAGTGGAATTGATTGAACGCTGCCTCGATAAACATAAAGTCAAAACCGATGTATCGCTTGATGAATTGCTGGCCGCAGACGCCTGGGCAAGAAAAGAGGTTAGCCAATGCCTGAATCAAAACGTGTATTGAACCGTCACTCCCTGATATGGGTGCTGGTTATCATACTGTTTGCTTATATAGTGGCAAGCAACCTCAGGGTCTTCAGCAACATGCTGATTGTGGTGATTGGGTTCGGCATGATGATTTTCGTGCATGAACTCGGTCACTTCACCGCCGCCAAGCTCTCGGGGATAAAGGTCGAAGCCTTTTCAATCGGGATGGGGCCGATACTCATTGGGGTATCCCGCTCCGAAAAGGGCTACAGGGTCAGGATACTACCGGAGCTTATTAAAAATACCGACGGTGAACCGGGGCAGGGTGGTATTTGTTTTACCTTCGGTAAAAAAACCAAACCAGGCGAGACCGAATATCGCATCAGCCTGATTCCCTTCGGGGGATTCGTCAAGATGCTCGGCCAGGATGACATTGCCCAGGTTGAGAAATCCGATGACCCGCGAAGCTTTGCGAACAAGTCGGTCGGGGCCCGCTTTGCAGTAATAGCATCCGGCGTTTTCTTCAATGCCGTAAGCGCGATTCTGCTCTTCATGATTACCTTCATGGTCGGAATCGAATTTCCGCCGGCGATTGTCGGCGGAGTAGTCGACGGCTCTCCGGCGGCCAAGGCCGGTCTGACAGCCGGTGATGAAATCATCGAGATAGACGGCAGGAGCAAGGACCTGGATTTCCGCGACATCATGTTTGCCGCCCTGCTTTCGGACTGGGCCGAAGAAGTGCCGTTCAAAGTAAAACATAAGGACGGTTCAGTGGAACAGATTTATCTTGCCGCCACAAAAATCGGCGGCGACCCTATGAAGAAGTTCGGAATTGAATGGCCCGTTTCGCTCGAAATCGCAAAGGTAACCGACCCGGAAGCACTGGCCAAAGCCACCGGCTTGCGGCCGGGCGACCGAATAATATCGGTAAACGGAAAAGATGTAGAGTATTTCTGGGACCTGGAAAAAATCATAAACGATTCTTACGCTCCTGCGGTGTCGATGCTTGCCGAACGGCGCCAGGACCAGACCGTTGAACTTATCGAGACCGAAATTCCCCTTGCCTGGCCGGTCGATACCGGCTCAGGTCTTTCCAATGTATGTTCAATGGTGCCTCGCCTGCGGGTGTATGCGATGTCCCAGCCGAAACAAGACCTTGCCGAAAGGGCGCTGTTCAAGCTCAGGACCGTGCTGGCAAAGGCTGGAATAGGACAAGTGCCTGCCGAGTATGAGCTTAAACTCGAGCCGAATGACATAATAATCTCCGCCGGCGATGTTAACGAACCGACCT
This sequence comes from uncultured Pirellulales bacterium, assembly GCA_964518825.1. GTDB lineage: Bacteria > Planctomycetota > Phycisphaerae > Sedimentisphaerales > Anaerobacaceae > JBBABK01. The sequence goes on along the minus strand of CAZFHM010000134.1, from coordinate 4,748 downwards.
TTTACGAGCTTGGGGACATTACGACGGCGCACGAGGGAAAAGAGCTTGCCATGACGGTGCTTCGCAGGAACGATTCGGGCGAGGAAGAACCTGTCGATATTGTCGTTCAGCCGATTAGGCGGGATAATCGCGTGGTTATCGGTTTTGCCCCCATGCTGGACGTGGAGCATCCGGTCGTGGCCAAAACAATAGCAGTCGATAGTAATCTCGGAGGATTCACCATGCCGCCGGGTGCTACGATTACCACCGTCAATGAAATGCAGGTTACAAATTTCCTGGATGTGGCAAAACAGATAGCACAAAGCCCGGACAATAAGGTCGTAATCAAATACATCTCTGCGGGCGGGAAAAAAGGCTCGGCGGTACTGGATGCAGCAAACAAACAGCAGCTTATCAGAATGGAACCTATGCTTGCCGTGCCAGTTCCGTTCGGCTCGATGAATATAATGCACAAGGCGGACGGCCCCATTGAGGCGATTTCGATGGGTTTCAACAAAACAGTCCAGATGATAATGATGACTTACGCCAGCTTTAAAGTAATTCTGACGGGGCAAGTCGGGGGACAAGGCGTGATGGGGCCGGTTGGAATCCTTCACCTGAGCTACCAGGTCGCATCGAGAGAGCCGCTGATATACTACGTGTACCTGATGGGCTTTATGAGCGTTGCCATCGCGGTGTTTAATTTCCTGCCGCTGCTGCCTCTGGACGGCGGCTGGGCGCTGTTTCTGGTGATTGAGAAGATTAAAGGCTCGCCGGTAAATCCGAAAATTTTGACAGTAATAGCAGGTTTCGGCTGGATTTTGATTGGCGCACTGGTAATTTTTCTTACATTTAATGATATAGCACGGATGATTTTCGGATAGTTTTTCTAAGGGATTAGAAAACAAGATGCTGCTGGAGCGTTACCGGAGCGAAACCCGCACCAAGGCAGGTAAGAAGGTTTACGAGCTAATCGAGCGCGAGTACGACCGGCTTTGCGGTTGTGAAGGTTATCACGCCGGGGCAATCGAAAGCCTCAAGCTCGCCGACGCAGAGATTTACTGCCTTCTACAGGCTGAATATCAGCGCCTGAACAATACTCTCGCGTTAACCGCCGCGCAAAATATATGCAGCAGGAGCGTTCTGGCCGTCCTTGGTTCTGTTCTGCAGAATAAGACCGCCGAAGGTTCTATCGGCACCAGGTGGCATGGCGGCTGCGGGGTCATCGACAAATTAGAGACGTTGGCGGTAGAACGGGCCAGGCAGGTTTTCGGCGCACAATACGCGAATGTTCAGCCGCATTCCGGCAGTACCGCCAATCAAATCGTCTTCAAGGCCCTGCTCAAGCCCGGCGATACAATTTTGAGTCTCGATTCCGGCCACGGGGGACATCCCTCACACGGGGGCAGCGATTCACTGGCTAGTAATATCTATAAAATCGACTCTTACGGTGTCGAGCAGACGAGCTTTGTGTTCGATTATGAAAAAATCCTCGCAAAAGCAAAAGAGATTCGGCCAAGGCTTATTATGTGCGGGGCAAGCGCTTATCCGCGAATAATCGATTTCGAAAAGTTCCGCATCATCGCCGACGAGGTCGGGGCATACCTTCTGGCCGATATTTCTCACATTGCAGGGGCGGTGATGGCCGGTGTTCATCCTTCACCGATAAATACCGCTCACGCTACCACCAGCAGCACGTACAAGGCGGGAGGGCCTCGCGGCGGACTGATATTGTCGGGCAGAGATTTTCAAACGCCGATTGAAACTCCTTCGGGTACGGTACCACTATTCCAGGCGCTGAACACAGCTACTTTTCCGGGTCTGCAGGGGACACCGTATTTCAATAACATCGCCGGCAAGGCCGTGTTCTTCAAAGAAGCGTTTTCAGAGGCCTATCGTCAGCGGCAATTGAAGGTTGTCGAAAACGCCAAAGCATTGGCGCACAATCTAATCAATAGTGGATTCGACGTATTAAGCGGAGGAACAGATAATCACATGATTCTGGTCGATATATGCCGCTCAAAGCCGGGTTTGAATGGTATTATTGCCCAAAAGGTACTTGAGGATTACGGTATTGTGGTCGACTCGTGTCGCCTGCCGTATCAGCAACCCGATATGCCCGCTGCAGGCGTGCGCCTTGGTACGCCGGTTGTCACTATGCGAGGCATGGGGCCGGTCCAGATGCAGACCATTGTGTATTTAATAGAGAAGGCGCTGGGACCAGACGGCTCGAAATTAAACGAAACATTCGTCGACCAAACCAAACAGCAGGTAATCAGCTTCTGTAGTGAATTTCCACTGAGTTAAGAATTTTCGCTCCCTGGCCGCGGTAAAGCAAACAATATCCGAACTCCATACAAGCCTTTTGATTACACCCGTTTGCGACTGAACGTCCAAGTGATTTGATAGACGGCGCCGATAACGGCCATGAAAATGATGGTTGAAAAGAGCACCATGGACATCAAAAGGGCAGCCGATGTATCCACCCCATAGAGCCTTAAAATTCCAACAAGGGTAACTTCCCTTACGCCAAGATTGGCTATAGAAATGGGCAATCTGCCCAGGACAAATACAACCGAGCTGAGCCATACAAGTACAGCTATCGGCACTTCTATGCCTGCTGCTTTGGCGGCGAACATGTAGATGAAAACACCTATCGCGGTAGTAAAAATTGTTATTGAAGCCATCTGCAGATGAAAAAACCACGAGGTGGTTTGGAATACCTCAATCTGGTTCAGTACTTTCTGGCCTGCAGCGCGGACCTTTTGCGGCAAAGGTTTCAAAAGAACTGCCAGAGCATTGTTGACCTTTGGCCCCGTATGTCTATTAAGTAGCAGCAGACACAAAAGCAGTATCACCGCGGCAATGATAGCACAGACTGACGGCACCGCGGGCTGGTCCCAGGGGTTCGATACTGTCAAAGCTGCTAATCCAATAAGTATCTTAACGACAATTATCGAAACCTGATTATACAGCATTGAGCTGAGGACATTGCTCGCCTTGCCTGCGTGGCCCTTGAGAATGTACCACTTGATTCCCGCGCTGGCAATGTCCGGCAGAATGAGGCTGTAGAGTGTGGCCACCGCAGTTGCCCGGAAGACCTGTAGCACGGCGATGTCGCAGTCGAGCTTCTTGAGAATAAGATGCATTCTCCACGCGAGCACCCACAGAGAAAAAACAGTAAGCAGAAAAACCACAGCGAGAAATTCAATCCGCATCTGCTTTATGGCCGAATTGAACTGCCCCAGGTCTATGTTCTTAAAAACCAGAAACAGCAACAAGACGGTGATAAGCAGCCTCAGCGTAAACTTCAAGGCCTTACGCCAACTGCCGGTTGTATTTGTCGTTTCCTGTTCAGGCAAGGCTGAGCTGCCTTTCAATTTATCATGGTCCTGGCTTCTTTTGCAGTTATGCCTTATATTTCCCTGTCACTGTGCAACTTCACTAACTGTATAAAGATATTTACCACTGGCTGTAGGCGGTACCTCATCAACGAAGTCAAACTCGACCCTGCAATCCTCGCCCATAACCTTATGTATTTTCGTCACTATGACATCGATATCAGCCTGATTCGGCTCCTGGTCGCCGGCTACCAACACTTGAATCAGCTCGTAATCTTTCTGGATGACTTTGAACTCGCGGACCCAGGGCTTGAAAAAGAAAAGGGCAACAAAGAACTGGGAGTGGATGACGCTGCCATCTCTTTTGACGAAGTGGGCGAATATGCGTCCTGATATCTCTTTCAATAATGGAAAGCCTCTGCCGCAGGGGCACCTGTCTTCTATAAGGCAACCGGTATCGCCGATTTCATAGCGAATAAGCGGCATTGAATAATTATCCAGGTTGGTGATAATTAATCTTCCAATGTCCCCGGGCTTGGCCGGCCGGTTCTTGGCATCGAGAATTTCTAGTTTCTGTAAGGGAGTAAAAATATGAAGGCCCTTCTGGAACTGGCACTCTGAAGCAACTGCCCCCACTTCTCTGCCGCCATATTGGTCAAAGACTTTGCATCTGAACGTTTTCTCCATGTAGCTGCGCATCTCAGGCAGCAATTTGGCGGTGGTGCAGATGATAGAAGCCGGGACATGAACGCTAAGGTTCTCTTCGGCTACAAATCTGCTGAGTCGATACATTGAATCCGTGTAAGCCCAGACCTGTCTCGGCCTGATGCGATTCCACGCCTCAATATGATGCCGCATATCTTCCCTTGACATTCTGTAGGTATTGAGCAGATGGGTGTTGAACAGCCACCGTCGCATGATAGTCGCCGGTTCATCCTTGCCCTGAAGGATATCGCGTTCAGAGCCCCAGAGTTTTATTTCAGGCTGGCCGATGTCTTTACCGGTCCATAGGTTATACAAAAACCTGCCTGCGTACATCCAGGCCTCGTATTGCGCGTCTTGTAAAAACTCAACGGGTTCACCTGTGGAGCCCCCGGATGTATTTTTATAGGCACGGCGCTTCTTGTGGTCCTTTGAGTAGAAGTTTTCACCTTCACGGCGGATTATGCTTTTTGTCAGGACAGGGATGTTCCCAAAGTTTTCGAGAATGACGTGATTATTTTTTATAACGCCTGCTTCGGGCAGGATTCTGCCGTAGTAAGGAACATTTTCGTGTGCGTGCAGCAGCAGTTTTTCAAGTTTTTCGTCCTGAATCTGCCGAAGTTTTTCCGGGGATTCGTACTCGACCGACCTGAGATACCTAAGGCACTTAAAGGCCGGTCGACTTGTCAGGTTCAGAGCAAAATTTATGAGTGGTTTACGCCAGTT
>CAZFHM010000133.1:0-6709 GCA_964518825.1 uncultured Pirellulales bacterium | reverse complement strand
CAAAATCAGTGCTAATCAGTGTAAATCTGTGTCTGAAAAACAATCTCTGCGCCCTCTGCGGTTAATTCAGTCGTTAGTCGTACTTTGTGCCTTTGGCCCTTTGACACTTTGCACCTTTTTCCCTCTGTGTAATCTGTGGCTAAATAAGTTTTTCTTATAGTGACATTAGAATTTTTAATTTGACTTTTTAACCCCATTTTTACCCCAAAAACAAGGGTGTCAAAAACGTTAAAAAACCGAAAAAAACCGTTAAAATCCGCTCAAAACTCGCAAAAAACCACTCAAAAAGATGAAAAAATCGAAACTTTAATCCCCACCATCCTACTATGATATAAATCCCTAAGTCTTTTATCCTTAATCACTTATCAATAATCATTGCAATTTTGGCACCAGCCCGGTTGTCCATTTTTTAACCCCAAATCCCCATTCCTGCGCCAAAAACCCCGTTTTTGCCCTCGCGCAGCAATTTTTTCCATTATGCGCGCGCGAGCAGATTCGGTTTTTGAACTAAAAATGGGGGTTTGTACTTCTGCGCACAAACTCCCCAAAAGCCGGATTTCCAGGAATTTTCAAATTTTTTTTCAAAAAATTTCACCCCTGAACCCTATACCCTATACCCTACACCCTATACCCTGCCTTTATACTCTGTCTTGATTTGAGTCGATATATGGGTACAATCCGGTGTGTAATTGAAGGGAAAAGGCAATATGCCGCGAGGCGGTGCACATTTTTCATCCGAAGAGCTGGACCGGGTGCTGGAGTGTTACGATATCGGCAAGATTCACCAGGTCGAGCCATTGTCAGCCGGCAATCACCGCGCACCGAAAATGGTCGTCATATCCGAGCAGGGCAAGTTCCTCTTGAAGCGCAGAAGCCGCGGCAAAGACGATTTGTACCGCGTGGCCTTCGGCCATGCCGTCCAGCTGCATCTGGCGCAGAATAATTTTCCTGTAACAACCCTTATCACCACCAAAGAGGACAGCAACACCATCTTGCAGCTCGACCATCACATTTACGAGCTGTTCAGCTTTATAAACGGCGTGCGATATGACTGGTCGGCTGAGGCTGCGCGGGACGCGGGCAGGCAAATGGCGAGGTTCCACGAATTGCTGAGCGGCTTCAATTATGATTTGCTGATGCCGCTGCGGGGCAGCTTTCACGATTCGGGCGGCGTGCGCAGCCATCTCAAGACTATAGCATCGGAGAAAAAAGCGCCGGTCGAGCCGATGAAGTACACAGCTGATAAGCTGATGCGTTTGTACGAGGCGGCGAGTGTGCGGGTCAATGCGCTCGGGTTCGATTCGTGGCCTGAGCTGATTGTGCACGGCGACTGGCATCCGGGCAATATGTTGTTTGCCGAGCGCAAGGTTGTAGCATTGCTGGATTTCGACTCGGTGAAGATTGCGCCTGTTGTTACGGATTTGGCCAATGGTATGCTGCAATTTTCGATAGTCGGCGGCAGGCCTAACCCGGCGGACTGGCCTGATTATCTCGACGAAGGAAGGGTGGTTGATTTTCTGAGCGGGTACATGGAGGTTATGCCGCTGAAGAAAAGTGAGCTTGGGGCGATGCCGGACCTGATGATTGAGACGATGATAGCCGAGGCGGTGCTGCCTGTTGCTACGACTGGGTTTTTCGGGAACCTGGAGGGTGAGGATTTTCTCAAGATGATATGCCGCAAGGCGAAGTGGATAAGTGATAATCGCGATTCGCTGCGAGAGGCGATGAAGTAGATAAACGCGGGGGTGATAATGAGCGGTAATGTAGAGTGGTATCCGGTGTGCGATGCTGATGAGCTCGATGTAGAAGATGTGACAGGCTTCGAGCAGGATGGGAAGCAGTATGCTGTTTACAGGACGCCGAGCGGTTATTATGCCACCGACGGGAAGTGCACGCACGCGGGCGCTATTCTGGCTGACGGCCTGGTGACGGGAGAAATTATCGAATGCCCTCAGCATCAGGCACAATTTCATATCCCGACGGGCGAGGCGAAAAGTGCACCGGCCTCTGTTAACCTTAAAACCTATCCGGTGAAAATAAAAGGGGGGAAAATTTACATCGGGTTTGCAAGTTAGTGCGAACCCATACAGGACGGGGGTGTATAATCAGCAGGGGTATTTGTGTTCAGGTATTTTGGGCATAATCCTTGACGCGCCGCAGGTGTGAGATTAGCCTTGACGGCAGGTATGGTGTTTCTATCGAGAATGTGAATTTTGTGAAAGTGAGGATTTATTATGACAGAGTTGAGTGAACATATCAAAAAGGCGGACTGGAAGACGGAAAAGCACGTGCCGGTCATCGAATGTCCCGATAAGGTAAAGGCGGGTGAGCCTTTCGCCGTTAAGGTGACGTTAGGCAAGGAGATTGCGCATCCGAATACGACCGAACATCATATCCGGTGGATTACCTTATATATGCATGCTGCGGGGGAGAAGTTTGCATACGAGGTTGCGCACGTGGGATTTAATGCGCACGGCGAATCGGTTGACGGGGCGAACAAAGGGCCTGTCTATACGCATCACGAGGCGACGGTTACGATGAAAACCAGCAAGCCGGGTGTGCTCCACGCGCTGGCGTACTGCAATATTCACGGTCTGTGGGAATCGAGCAAGGAAGTCAGCGTCGGCTGATAGAGCGGCCCGAGTTATGCGTTCGGCCTGGTCGTAACGCAGCCGCTGCGGCACAGCACAAGTGACAAACGTCAACACAAAGAAATCAGATACTGTTGACTATTCGGGTTGCTGCTTTTCTTTTTGGTGCGCGGCGACAATCTGGGCCTGTACGTTCGGGGGCACCAGCTCGTAGTGGCTGAGTGACATCGAATAGCTGCCTCGGCCGCCGGTCACCGATTTTAACTGGCTGTTGTATTGAGTGACTTCAGACAGCGGCACCTGGGCTTTGACGACGAGTATATTTCCTGCGAGCATTTCCTGTCCTAAGACTCTGCCTCTTCTCGAGGCGAGGTCGCCTGCAATATCCCCCATATTCTCGGCAGGTATCGTGACTTCCATATTTACAATCGGTTCGAGCAGGACCGGCTTTGCCTTCTGGACGGCGTCAATGAATGCTCCTTTTCCGGCTGCGCGGAAAGCCACTTCTTTGGAATCCACCGGGTGATGCTTGCCGTCGTAAACGGAGACTTTTATGTCCTGCAACATGAAGCCTGCAACGACGCCGTTATCCATAACGTCGTTGACACCTTTGAGTATTGCCGGTTCATACTGTCCGGGGACAGAGCCGCCGAATATGTCCCAGCTAAACTGCAGGGGCGGGTCGGAATTTCGCTCGGCGGGTTCCACTCGCAGATAGACTTCGCCGAACTGGCCTGCGCCGCCGGTCTGCTTCTTATGGCGATAGTGTCCCTCAGCCTTGGTGGTGATAGTCTCTCGGTACGGGATTTTCGGCTGTTTGGTATTGACCTTGAGCTTGTAGTACGTTTCCATTTTTTCGAGGATGACACGAAGGTGCATCTCGCCAAGACCGCTGACGACCAGCTCCTTTGTTTGCTGCGGCCTTGATACCTTAAAGCACTGGTCTTCTTCGGTAAGTTTATCGAGGGCGTTCGAGATTTTTTGCTCATCGCCGCGTGTGGCGGGTTCCAGCGCCAGGGAAAACATGGGTTCAGGAACTGCGGGCAGCTCGAATTTACCGGAGACTTTGCCGTCGTGGATGAGGTCTCCGGTTTTCAGCTCGTCGACTTTGGCGAGAGTGACGATATCGCCGGCGATACCGGCGTCAATTTCCTTATTTTCTCCGCCCTGACTCTTGAGGACGTGGCCCGGCCTGATTGCTTTCTTTTCGTCGTTGCGGAGCATCTGAGTATCGGATTTCAAAGTACCGCTGAAGATTCGTATGCTTGAATATTTCATATTGGATTTCGGGTCGAAACCTATTCTAAAGACCAGCCCCGCCAGTGGGCCTGACGCGTCGGCTTTGAGCTCCACCGCCTTATCGCCGTCTTTGAGCTTGATGTGTTCGATGTATTGCGGCGACGGCGTATATTTTGTGATTATATCCAGAAGCTCTGTTATTCCGACCTCTGCCCTTGCGTTAGTGAATACTATGGGGATGAGAGTTCCGGTTTTCAGGGCCTTGACGAATACGGAAGAAACCTTCTCGGCGGGAATCTGCTCACCGGCGAGGTAACTTTCCATCAGGGCGTCATCGGCTTCGATTACGCTCTCTATAAGCTCGGTATGTGCTGTCGCAACGTCGCCGAGGGGGGAGCTGCCGCTTTCGTTTTCTATGCAGTCTATGACGGATTTTTTGTCTTCTGCCGGCATGTTGGCAAGGCGACACTGCGGCCCGAATGTTTCCCTGATGTTTTTGAGCAGTTCCGGCAGGTCGGTGTTTTCAACGTCGATTTTGTTAATTACGATAATCCTTGGAAGTCCGGCTTGTGCAGCAACATCGAAAAGTTTGCGTGTATTGGTTTCGACACCGGAGGCGGCGCCGATAACTATTAGAGCCGTCTCTGCGGCCGGTATCGCCTTGATGGCGGGACCGACAAAATCGGGATAGCCGGGTGTGTCGATTATGTTTATCGTCTTGCCTGCGTGCTCGAGGTACACGATGGCCGATGCAATCGAATGGCCGTGCTCCTTTTCTTCGTCGTAGTAATCACATACGCTGCTCTTATCGTCAACACTGCCGAGGCGGTTGGTAGCACCGGTCTTGTGAAGGATTGCCTCAGCCAGTGAGGTTTTTCCGCTGCCGCCGTGTCCGAGCAGGACAATGTTTCTAATGTCACTTGTATTGGCCACTTCTAAATCTCCACAAAGTCGAACTTAAGACAACTGCATTTTACGTAAACTAAACATCTTAAGTGCTGAAGGGCCGGAGGACAAGCTTTTTTTAACTTCTTACCAGTGGTCAGGTTAGCGATAGCCGGGTGTTTCGGTCGCGGGCCTGCAAGAAGAGGGGGTTAGGCGCAGGAGCCGGAATCTGCGGCTTTTAAATAAAGATTTTTCTACTTTTTAGTATTTGCCCTATCAGCTTTGCCGGCGTGGTTTTATTGGACATTAAAGTCAATCGTTTCCCCCGATGGCGGGTCAGTAACAACATCTTGTGGGTAGGCATCGCAGGAGTCTGCTATTTTGGGGCTAATGCTCCGACGGTATCTATCGATTATAGATTAGCGTGTACTAAAGAAAAAAAGGTAGGGCTGACGATACAGGCATAATCCTGGATAACAAATAAAGTTACAGCTATGGGGCAGAGCTTATGAGCAAGAATGAATTGATAGGCTGCATTTGTGAAATCAACAAGAGCGCCAGGCCGGAGTTTCTATCCGATTTCTCGGAGCAGGAACTCAACGAGTATCTCGAACATCTTATGGAACTCGACCTCGAGGAGCTTGTTCTGGTCGGTTAAAAAGCCCACCAAGAGAGATTGTCTAACCACTCCATTTCCCGAACAGACTGAGGGACTAACCTTAAATTAGAACGGTTCGATGGGAGGTGCGTCTTCTGCACTGACAGGTTTCGGGACCGGCGCGATACTGTTTTGCTTGAATGCCACCAGTACCGGAACGTGGGTGTATGGGACGTTAAAAGCAAAATCTATCCATTTGACGTTACTCTTGAAATCTTCCTTCGGCACGGTAATCTTTTCGCCGAGTTTTTTACGTGCAATCCGGTCTGCCCCTATGAAGTAGCCGATAGGATACGCATCGACTGCGGTTCCTTTGAGCGATTCAGTTTCCTTCTGATTACAAACAAGCCTTAATTGAGAAAGGCTGAACGTGTCGCCGTTTTTCTTAATGCCGATGCGTACAACGAGCAGGTCATATCCAGTTTTAGGACTGACATCAGTACCGTCGGCGGCTTTGAGACCGGCCGGTGCAGGCCAGGCAGCGGCTTTTGGCGGCAATTCGACGGCGCCGGCCGGTGTGACGAGCGAAACGTTTTTGTCACCAGTCAGGCGATTAAGATAAATCTCATCAACGAAAGACGGGTGCACAACAGCGAAGCTCGTTTGACCGCTCATACTGCCTTTACTGACCATGCTGAAGAGGCCGGCGGCAAGGCCGTCTGCATTCATCACGGCCTTGGCTGGTTTTTCCGTGTCGGGGTTGGACGAGCGGAATCGCTGATAGGGGATATTGTCCTTGATTGGAGTCATACCCATGGCGGTAATCAATAGCCCGGCGAAGATAAAGCCGCTTATAGCGCCGCAGATGACACGGCCGAGTTTCTCGGCGAGCGGTCCAGCCTTAACGGACTTTCTTGCAATCATAGAGGCGAGCGTCTGGAGGACGGCGAAAGTGACTATAAAGAGCACTACAAGAGTCAGCGGCTGCCAGTAAGACATCATCGCCGAGGGCCTGTTGGTGCTGCCACGACGGATTAAGAAACCAGCCAGAAGCTCGAAGAAGCCAAAGGCGACGATATTTGCGATGATTACCGTAAATATCATTGCTACGGACCTTACGAGTGTGCCTTTGAGATACTGGTACGCGGCGCAAATACCAACCGTGAGTAAAATTATTATAGTAGCTATCATTCACAAACTCCGTCGTTTTCTTAGATATATGACTTATGCAGAAGGCCTCGGCCGGCCCTGCTTAGACGGCGACAGGACCCTTATCATTTCGTCCACTGAAGTTGTGCCGTCCAGCACCCTTTCGAGCATTTGCTCCTGCAGGTACTTCATCCTTGCTTTTCTAAACTGCATCGAAAGCTCCTGCAGTGATTTGGCTTCGAAGAGG
>CAZFHM010000132.1:0-6735 GCA_964518825.1 uncultured Pirellulales bacterium | reverse complement strand
TGCGACGATAACAGGTTTTATCATACTGCCGGGCTCGAACTGGTCGGTGATTGCCTGGTTGCGAAGGAAGTTCGGGTCGCACGAACGGTCCGTCGGGTCGAAATCCGGCAAAGACACCATCGCAAGAATCGCTCCGGTCTTCGGCTCTGCTACTATTGCCACCGCCGACTCGGCCTGGTATTGCTCGTATTGTTTTAGCAGTTCCGTTCGCGCAAATTCCTGTATGGCTGAATCGATTGTCAAAACTACAGTGCAGCCGTCGGTGACACAGGAGCGAATTTCTTTCGGCCTAACCGTTCGCCGGGATTTGTCCGCAAAGAATATATTGTACCCACTGTTACCTCGCAGCTTTTCATCGTACAGCAGCTCTATCCCGTCAAGCCCGCGACCATCGTCACTTGTGTATCCAGTCACGTGGCAGGCCAGGTTGCCCATCGGGTAACAACGCTGCCACTCGGTTTGTACGCCGATTCCGCTGTGGATGTTCCTGGCCGAACTACACTGTTCGTGTTCGGCGTGGTCTTTGAGCCGTGCAAAGCCGGGATTGCCGCTTTGCATTATCATTTCGTAGATTTCCCGGGCGCCGATATTCAGTACAGGCGCAAGCGCCGTAGCCACCTCCTCAGGCCGGCTGATGCGACGCGGCTCGGCGAATATGGTCTGTGTCTGATTGCTCGCTGCCAGGACCCGCCCGCGGCAGTCGAGTATCGCCCCGCGCTGAGGACTTTCGGTAGCCCACTTCTGCAACTGCCGTATCGAAGCATTGCGATAGTATTCAACTTCGGCAAACTGAAGGTAAAGGCATCTGCCTGCCAGGGTCAGAAAGACCAGGACAAGACAGGTAAAAACTAAAATGACGAACCGTCCTGTTCTCAAACCTTATACTCGATACTAAAATGAATATTAAAAATTGCAGATTGAATATTTGTGGTTCGCTTCCATCTTCAGTTCTCTGTCATCCGTTCTCCGTCCTCTGTCATCTGTTGTCTCACCGCCGCCGGGTTCATATAGCTCTCAAGCTGCAGTTGCTTTCGCCACAATTGTTGTTTCAGACGACCCTGTTGCGCCTCGGCGGAATTTATAAGATGACATATCCGGTCACAGCGGTTGCGCAAATGTACCGTAAGTATCAAAACAACGGCGATGGTGAAGATTGCGAAGATATATCTGAACCCAGCCATTTCGATAAAGCCTGCGACAACCTCTAAGGCAGCTTCAAACGCGCGCCGACAACCAGAAAGTCTTCGTCCTCGAGCTTGTTGAGCTTCGCAAGTTCCGGATATCGGTTGCCGTCACCGAGCTGCTCGGATGCGATCTTCCACAGATTGTCACCCTCTTTGACCGTATAATACCTGGTTTTGTCCGTGATTTTAATTGCCGGGCTCTCATGCCTTGTGCCGATGGACTCGACCGGCCTGAAGTTTTTAGTCGTCAGCACATTCTGGGGATTATCCTGAACCGACCTGGACAATGGAGGGATTATGAGCTTCTGACCCACATATATATTGTCGGGTGATTTGAGGATTTTTCTATTCGCCTTGAATATCATTTCAATGTTGGCCTTCTTATTGCCCAGCTCTTCACCGTAGAACTGCTTGGCAATCGAGGCGAGGCTGTCACCGTCCTGCACGGTATAGATATGTGCCCGCGCCGGCTGCGGCCTGGCGTTAATTGCTGCCTGCTGTGCAGCGGGAGTAAGAACTACTTGCGGTGCGTTGGTTTGAGCTACGGCGATTACGGGTTCTGCTGGCTGGCTTGTGGTTGTTAATGGCCCAGGCAGCTGAGTCTGGAATCTTATCTGGCCGGCGGGAGCTTGTGCGGGCTGTGATTGAGCGGCGGCCGGTTCCGGCTCGGCAGGGGGTTGTGTCGGTCTGACTGGTGTGATTGTCCTCTGCGTGACCTGCTTGGCGTCGGTTCCTATGCCGGGGTTCCGCTGGGGCCTTGCCATGTTGCGGGTCAACTCGTTGCCGTCGCCACGGCCTAAACTCGGCAGGCCGTTGATAATAAAGGCTATAATGAATATGAATACCAGGCCTAACAGCAATCCAATCTTGGCATCACGAGTCATGGCTGAAACTCCATTCTAAATTCTTCGCTAACTTCCTTGCTATTCTTAACTTCGCACTGCGCGCCCTCGGGTTGGCCTCTACTTCCTGCCGGCAGGGCACCAATGGTTTTTTCGTCAATATCTCGTACACACCGTTTTTGGCATTTTGCCGGAAATCATACTTCACAAGCCTGTCTTCGAGGCTGTGAAAGCTGATTACCGCTGCATATCCGCCGTCAGCCAGTAACTCCGGAGCCTTTGTCAGAAGGGCCTGCAGATTTTCGAGTTCGTTGTTAACAGCGATTCGCAGGGCCTGAAACGTCCTTGTAGCCGGGTGAATCCTGCTTCGTTTTCCGCCGAGGGCTCTGCATACTATATCGGCAAGTTGCCCTGTAGTTTTTATCGGTTCGACCCGGCGATGCCTGACAATAAATCTGGCAATTCGGCGCGACGCCCGGTCCTCGCCGAATTTGTATATCAAATCGGCCAGCGTTTTTTCATCTGCCTTATTAATTATGTCGGCAGCAGTCGTCTGGCGGCTTTGGTCAAATCTCATATCGAGCGGCATATCCTGCTGAAAACTCAGGCCCCGCTCTGCATCCGCCAGTTGTGCCGAGCTGACGCCCAAATCCGCCAGCAGAAAATCGACCTTGTCGATTCCGTATTTGAGCACCTGCCGGTCCACGTCCGCAAAATTGGCGTGCGCCAGAATGACCCGGCACGTAAGGTCTTTTAAAGTCAATTGGGCCCTTTGGATAGATTTTCTGTCAACGTCCAGGCCGAGAATCGTTCCCTCCGGGCCCAATTCTTTGCCGAACAGGTAACTATGACCTCCATGTCCTATGGTCGCATCGACCATCACCCCATCCCGGGGTAAGTGTATCTGCTCGGCTAAGGTAGTTGCAAGAACGGGTATATGTTCAGCCAATGAACCGTTCACACGCTACTTTCGACCGTTAAACTTCCTGAAAATTCCGGTTTTGCCAGACTGTGCAAGCAAGCTTCAGGAGGTCCCCGCTTGTCCCGGCGAAGGCTTGAGCCGTAGCCGGAAACGACTTTGGGTCCCTCAGCCGACTGCTGCCAGGCTCCTGTTGCGACGTATTTTTCTTACTTCGGATGAGAATCCGATGTCGGAAAAACCGCCGCCCAGCGCCTTGATACGCTCAAGACGCTCCTCGAGCACTGCCAGTGCGGCAAGAGCATGCTCGTCAGCTTCCCTGCGACCTGCTATTGCATCCTGTAATACCTGAAACTCGCTCGCACCCATTCTCACTATGCCTCCATTCATAGAGTTATATTTCCAGGCCTTCCTGCTGTAATACAGCCTTACGGGCCTGCGCCATTTGTTTCTGATACTGTGCCATGTGGTCCTCGACGTACTGCTCCCAGTTCTCGCTGTTCCAGACCTCGATATGGTCACGTACGCCGACCAGAGTTATCTGAGTGCTCAACCCCGCCCGGCTTCGAAGCCTTTCATTGATGAGCAGCCGGCCCTGGCTGTCCAGCTCCACCTTGCTGGCCAGGGCAAAGCTCATTCGCTCGAATGACACCGCTTCGTCTGCTGCACTTGTCTCAGGAGCCACAGCCTCTACGATTCGCTCGAAGTACTTTTCCGGGTAAAGGCACAGAACGCCGTTAGCGCCCAGGACGAGGTAAAAACTGCTGCCGTGCTCATCGACGTCAATCTGGCTTCGCAGCTTGTTGGATATGAAGACTCTGCTCTTATCGTCGATGACGTGCTGGTACTCACCTGTTAGTAAAAGCATGGCGTAAGTCCCACTTGGTTTCTATTTACCGCCACAACCTACCACTTCTCCCCACAAAGTCAAGCACGAAAAAAGCACTTTTTTAAATTTTCATTAAAAATTTATTATGGGACTTGCCGGTATGTGTACTAAGGTCGTGTTGGGGTTAGCTTTACAGCTTTTTGGTCTTATAACCCCTGGCGGACAGATTATATGCCCGTAAAACCCTAATCAGTATGTAGCAGTGGAAATGGAGGAAGCGGGTGACGGGAATCGAACCCACATGACCAGCTTGGAAGGCTGGGGCTTTACCATTAAGCTACACCCGCGAACGGCGCGTATTTTATTGCTTCTTTCGTTTCCTGGCAAGGCCGTTCCCAGTACGTCTGTTTCATCGAGCGACGGGTCACGAGTCACGAGCGACGGACTTTGCCGCTGCGATTGCCTCAGCTAAATCGACCGTGCCCTCATACAAAGCCCTGCCGATGACTGCACCGGCTACACCGATTGAAGCGAGCTTTTTTACGTCTTCTGTTGAGTTAATGCCGCCTGCCGCTATTACCGGCAGCTCGACCGCCTCGACCAATGTCCTGGTTCGTTCCAGATTCGGCCCAGTGAGCATCCCGTCCCTGTTGATGTCGGTATATATAATCGCAGCTAAAGGCAGCTTTGCGGCCTTTTGTGCAAAGTCGAGCATCTGTTGCGGGTAGTTTCTTGTCCAGCCTTCGGCTGCCAGTTTCGAGCCGCGAGCGTCGAGCCCCAGCACTATTTTGCCGATGTATTTTTCCGCCATTCGGCTGAACCAGTCGAAGTCACTAACGGCCTTGGTTCCGATGATGACCCGTTCGACACCTTTTTCGAGCAATGTCACTATCGATTCTTCATCTCTTATGCCTCCGCCGACCTCAATCCTGAGTACGCCCAAATCGGCCATAGCTGAAATTGCCTCGATATTGACCACCTTGCCGAGTTTTGCTCCGTCCAAATCAACTATGTGCAGCCATTCGGCGCCTGCCTCGATGAAATCTTCGGCCTGTGCTGCGGGGTCGTCTTTGTAGGTGATTTGACGATTATAGTCGCCCTGGATGAGCCGAACACATTTGCCGCTACGCAAATCGATAGCCGGTATTATGTACATTTCTGCCCCTGCCTCAAGGCCAATGAATAATTCGGGGTAATTTAGAACAATCGAACAGGTCTTTCAACAATTTTCGAGTATTTTCTTCGACCGGCCTGCAAAGTCTCAGTAATGTCGGCTGCGAATGATTGATACGAGCAGCCACGACCCGATTATTACCGCGGCAACATAACCAATGATACCGAGGGTTTGCAAAGTCACTATTCCCAGCACGTTTCCCTCCTGAGCTACGAGCATACTTGAGCCTATCAGCAGCCCGGCAATGATTAATGCAAAGCTGATACGGTTCGAGCTTTTATCGAGCGTCTTGGTGAGACTGTCCAGATGTTCGTGATGAACCTTAAGCTGGAAATCGCCGTGCCGGAATTTGTTCAGTATCGCCCCGATATCATCCGGCAGCCGGGACGCCAATTCTCTCGCGTCATTCATACTGTCACGCAGCATGTGCATAACCTTTCGCGGATTCATATCCGGAAAAGCAAACCGGCTGGCATAAGGCTTGAGATTCTCGATGATATTAAATTCAGGGTCGAGGCTAATGGCGAACGACTCAATGGTCATCAGGCTTTTTAGCATCAGGGCGAACTGGGGCGGCGGGCGAACTTTATGTTTGCGGATAAGGTCGAACGTCTGCATAATTACTTTGCTGATTGGAATATCTTTCAACGGCAGGTTGTGATACGTGCTTAGCATCAATTCGAGTTCTCGCGTAAGCCCGTCGGTATCCGTTTTCTCGGTTGACATATCCGCTTTCTGCAGGGCACGCACCATTTGCACGGCGTTGTTATCTATGACGGCCAGGACGATTTCTTTTAACAACTTGCGGTCCTCACTTGACAGATACGCCACCTGACCGAAATCAATCGGAGCAAGCACGTTATCAGGCAAAAGGAAAAAATTCCCCGGATGAGGGTCCGCGTGAAAGAAACCGATATCGAATATTTGGGCCAGTACGAAATCCGCACCTCGGCTGGCGATTACCTTCGGGTCGAGTCCGGCTTTTTTTATCGCCTCGGCATCACCCGGTTTGATGCCTTCTATATATTCCATCGTCAACACGCCTTCGGTGCAGTATTCTTCATATACCTCCGGTACGTGTATAGCGGGGTCGTCCTTGAAATTCCTCAAAAACCGGATTTGGTTTTGCTTCTCAGCCGCCAGGTCAACTTCCTTTGAAACAGCATCGCTGAATTCCTTTACAATTCTCTTGGGGTCTATCATGTCGCGTTCGAAAAAAGTAGCCTTGAGAAGCCCTGCCAAATCCTCGATAATTTCGCATTCGGTTTCGATGGTTTCGACAATCATCGGTCGCCGCACCTTTACAACCACATCTTGCCCCTGCCGCGTCGTTGCACGATGCACCTGCGCGATGCTGCCGGCCGCGATCGGCACCCGGTCGAATGATGCGAATATATCTTCCAGCTTGCCGCCTAACTGCTGCTCAATCTCTGCAAAAATGCGGTCGGAGGTCTCCGGTGCGACTTCATCCTGCAGCCGTTCCAGCTCGTGAACATAATCGGCCGGAATCAAATCGGGACGGGTGCTTAGAAGCTGGCCGAATTTAATAAACGTCGGGCCCAACTCCTCCAGGGCCATGCGAAAACGTTTGGCTCTGCTGTGTCGGCGGATACTTTCATCGGGTTTTGTATCAGCCGGGCTTGTCTTTAGGATTCGGTACCGCTTGCGGATGGTTTCGGCAACATCTTCCATACCGTACTTCATCAGCACCGCTACTATGTGACGATAACGGCGAAGGTGTTTTAGCGTGCGCTTAAAATGGAATCTTCCGAACGCCAAGAGCGGTT
>CAZFHM010000131.1:0-6753 GCA_964518825.1 uncultured Pirellulales bacterium | reverse complement strand
TAATCCGCGCAGGAATTAATGAAAAACTGGAAATCAGCGATATAAATCGCTGTGAGATTCTGATCCAGGGAGTAGTGGATGGAAGTTATGGAGATTACGGTAACATCCCCTATGATCTTGGGATTATACGGAATTTTCCTGGGGGCACGCTGCAAACTCTGAATTGCTCTTCTACAACAGGTGGTTCAGTAATCATACCAGGTGAGGGTGACTTCCAATATGTTCAGGATTCAAACGCACCTATCGAGGCAGCGGCTGATTCATACTATCACTTCACAGTCTGGAGCGGTTCAGCGGTAACAGCAGGCAAGGTTGCTGACCCCTGTGCAATCAGCACAACTGTATTAATGGATGCTAACTATGCGGTAGTTGCCAATTTCGAGCTCGACCCGCTGGACAATACACCGCCGAGTCCAAGTACAATGACCTGGGCTTCACCGCCGGCTGCATCGAGAATTGGTAGAAAGTGAAATATATAAACTGAAGAAATATTAACTTTAGACAGAGGTGAATGAAAATGAAACACGTCTCAAACAGGACCGTCTATAAGAACATAATAAAAGTATTCGTTGTGGCAATTGTCTGTATCACCGCTTTTTTGGCACGAGCGGATTATCCCATTATGTCGCAGCACTACGCCGCCGACCCCACCGCTGTTGAGTGGAATGGGCGGCTATACGTTTATTGCTCCAACGATGAAGAGAATACTGAAAATAGCGGTTACATCATGGATTCCATCGTTTGTTTCTCGACGGACGATTTGAAGAACTGGACTGACCACGGAGTGGTCTTTGATGCAGACGAGCTCTCGTCCTGGTATTCAGGTACGGCGTGGGCGCCGTGTATCGTCCTGAAGGATAGCCAGTTCTATCTATATTTCGGAGATGCTTACTGGGGTATTAGCGTAGTGACGAGCAGCTCCCCGACCGGACCGTTTACCGCTCCAAAGAATGACCTGGTAGTCAAACGCGAAAGCCTCTCGGGGGGCACCCCTGGTGCGGACAGCGAATGGTTATTCGACCCTGGTGTGTTTGTTGACGATGACGACACGGTGCATCTCTATTTTGGCGGCGGAGGCGCCGATCAGGCACGTTATATTGAGCTGAATACGAACATGTATGATGCAATCGGTTCGGCAGTTACGATAGAATTTCCGGATTTTTTCGAAGCATCTCATATGCATAAATACAACGGCGTTTATTATTATTCCTATGCTGATAATTATGACAGTGACTATACCGATCCACCGCCGACGCCCGGGTCTCAGATTGGGTATATGACCAGCTCCAACCCTGCTGGTCCATTTACGTATCAGGGTGTAGCCCTTGGGCCGCCGCCTGATAACTATGGAAATAACAATCACCATACGATTTTTACCTATCAGGGACAATGGTATTGTGTGTACCATAACCGCTATCAGGCGACGGTGGACGGGGTTTCAACCACTGAGCATCGAAACATCTGTCTGGATCAACTGAGCTATAATCCGGACGGAACGATGCAGCAGGTTGTCTGTACCCAGGACGGTCTGCCACAGCTGAAGAATTTTGACCCGTATGTCCAGGTCGAAGCAGAGACGTTAGCCGCACAGAGCGGGGTCAAAACCGAATCCTGCTCCGAAGGCGGCATGAATGTGACCTCGATTTCCAATGGAGACTGGATACGAATTCGCGGAGTGAATTTCCAGGACGGTGCCGATGAGTTCCTTGCCCGAGTGGCCGCTACCAATAGCGATTCGAGCATCGAATTGCGACTGGACAGTCTCGGTGGAACTCTGCTCGGAACCTGCGATGTCCCGAATACCGGCGGGGTGCAAACCTGGACGACCGCGTCCTGCACCGTAAGCAATGCTTCGGGTGTTCATGACCTCTACTTTAGTTTCGAGGGCCCGGACGGTATCGACCTGTTTAATTTCAACAAGTGGCAATTTGAGAGTGATTCGAACGATATTACGCCGCCGGAGCCGAACGTTATGACCTGGGCTTCGCTTCCCAGCGCAGCAGGACCGACTTCGATTACGATGACTGCAACGACCGCCACTGACGATCATCCGCCTGTGCTATACTATTTCGAGTGCATAACCGACGGCGACGCCAACAGTGGCTGGCAAACAAATACAACTTATGTAGCCCAGGAACTCAATCCGGATACGCAGTACACCTTCAGGGTAAAGGCTCGTGACAGCTCTTCTAACCAGAATGAGACGGGCTGGTCAACTACAGAGTCGGCAACCACTGACCCGCCTGATACTACACCGCCGAGTCCGAACCCGATGGCCTGGGCTGCCGGCGGCGAGCCGAGCGCGACCGGTCCTTCCAGCATAACGATGACGGCTGCGACTGCTACAGATGCTGTTAGTCCGCCTGTGGAGTATTACTTCGAGTGCACAACAGACAGCGACGCTAACAGTACGTGGCAGACCAATCCGACATACGTAGCCCAGGGCCTTAATCCTCTTACCCAATATACATTTAGGGTCAGGGCGCGTGACAGTTATCTTACTCCCAATGTAACAGGCTTCTCCGGTACTGCATCTGCAACTACAGGCCCACCCCCGACAGATATTGAAATCCTCGGCGATTGGGTAGAAGGTACCAGCCATGACCCGTGCTCCGGTTATAGCCGTGCCTTGATATTTATCACGCATGCTGAAGATGACGTCGCTATAACTCTAAACTCGGTAACATACGGCGGGCAATCGATGACACCGGTTATCGAGAGGGTAACCGGCACGTCGGGCTATCGGGCATACGTTGCGGCGTATATACTCGATGATGCTGGTATCGAGGCTGCAACCAGCGGAACGTTTGTTCCCGACTGGACCACCACGCCGGAAAACGTTTCATACGCCAGCGTCTTCCTCGGCAGCGTTAACCAGACAACTTCTATCGGAGCAACCGCCAGTGACAGCTCTACAAGCAGCACTCCAAATCCGATTACGACCAGCCCTCTTTCCACAGACGAAGGAGACATGGTTTTTGTCGGCGCTACGTGCGGCAATACAGGCGACTATACAGTGAATAATGGTTTTACAGAGGCGTATGAACATGATATGGCCTCTTCTACCGGTACGGACGGATACAAATCCGCAACCGGCGCAGATGAAACGCCGAGCGTAACGCACAACAGTGTTAATCGTCAGGTCATTATCGGATTTGTGGTCCAGGCTATGCCGTCGGTTGTTGACTATCCCCCGGCGGCGCCGACCGGATTAGTCGCCACGGCAGGCAATGAGCTTGTTAGCCTCGACTGGGACGACAACGGCGAAACCGACCTGGCAAGCTATAACGTCTATCGTTCGACGGACCAGGGCGGCGGCAGCGGCGGCTACGACCAGATAAACATCTCGCTTGTGGTCGATTCGGATTATGTCGATAATTCCGCGGATAATTTCACGCCTTACTACTACGTCGTTAAAGCAGTTGACGCCAACAACAACGAATCGGGTTTCTCGAATGAGGCATCAGCTACACCCGATTACCAGAATTGTAACGATGTCCAGGCCGGCGGTGACGGTCTCGTATCAGACCTGACCGATGATTGTTACGTTAATCTTGAGGACCTGGAGATAATTACCGGGTACTGGCTCGATACGAACTGCGGTTCATCCGACAATTGCGAAGGCGCGGACTTTGAACCGACCGACGGTGATGTTGATTTTGAAGATTTTGGTGATTTCGCCGTGGACTGGATGCTGTGCAACAAGCCCGGCGACCTGAACTGCACGCCAAACTGGCCATAACAGGGCCTGTAGCGAATTCAACGATAGTTTATGCGTTTGCCGTATGGGCCTAAAACCGGCTTGACTAAGCTGAATACTTGCCTTATAATAGCATCTTAATAGTTGACTGTCAGCCAGGGGAAAAATACAAACAAAAGGCTACAGGCGTGGGGATGAGGATAAGTTAGGCGGTGTAACTGGTCTGGGACGCTCTGCCGAATTATACAGGAGGATAGCAAAATGTCTGTCAAGCATTATTGTTTGTATGTGTTCTTCGCTGCGGTCTTATTTGCCCCGCTTTCATTCGGCGACAGCAACGTGCTGATAAACCCCGGATTTGAAACCGGTGATACCAGCGGTTGGTCGCCGCGCGGCTGTCCAATCCAAGCGGTTCCCTCGCCCGTGCACAGCGGCGATTACAGTGCAAGGGCTTATGACAGGACCGCCGACTGGAACGGAATAGAACAGGGCCTGATGGACATAACAGTCGAAGGGCAAACTTATCAGATATCCGGATGGGTATTACTCGAAAACGCGCCCGACGCTAACGTCCATTGTGTCATTAAGCAAACAGTGGACGGCGGTACTACTTATAACTGGGTAGGCAACGTAGTCTGCAATGACAGCGAGTGGACCCAGCTGGCAGGCAGCTTTACACCGAATGAACAAGGCGGCACATTGACGGCGCTGTCGGTGTACTTCGAATCAGATGTAGGTATCAGCTTTTTTGTCGACGATGCGTCCGTTTTAGGCCCGGAGATTGCTCCGCCGGAACCCAATGCTACAGGAGAAGTTGACGCGACAGTAAGGCACCAGATAATAGAAGGTTTCGGGGCTGCCGGTGCGTGGTATGAAAACTGGCTTACCAACCACAGCAGGAGCGAAGAAATTTATGATTTACTCTTCGGTGACCTTGGCCTTGATATATACAGGATACGCAACACCTACGATTACGATTCTGCCTACATGAATAATACGGCTGTTATCGTCAACGCAGCATTACAGCGCAATCCGGACTTAAAAATCATGATTTCTTCATGGTCGCCGCCGACCTATTTAAAAAGTACCGGTCAATTGAACAGTGGAACTCTTGCAGGAGGTCCCGATAATTATGTGTACGATGACTTTGCACAATGGTGGTATGAGAGCATTGGCGCATGGTCAAGCTACGGGATAGATGCCGATTATATAAGTATTCAAAATGAACCCGACTATAACGGCAATGACCGCTGCCTGTTCGACCCCACAGAGAACGCAACTTATGCCGGCTATGACCAGGCTTTAGAGACCGTCTGGCAAAAGCTGAACACCGAAATGGGCTCGTCTATGCCGAAAATGATTGGGCCTGAAACGAGCGGCTTTAACGGCGCGAGCGGATATAGCCTGAATGATTACTTATCAGCTATTATCGACCACTCCCACATCTACGCCTACGCACACCATCTGTATAATTGCAACAATGGAGGCCCTCCGGGCTGTGGTGACGCACCCGACATGTACCTCGGCAACATGATTAATCTAAATTCAACATGGGGCAGCAAACCCCTTATGCAGACAGAGTACGAGCACGCAACGAATTATTGGCCCGACGCGTTGAATATGGCGCTTTTATTACACAATTCTTTGACGGTCGAAGAAGTTGCGGCATATCTGTATTGGGATTTGTTCTGGAATAACGGAGGGCTAATCACTGTCGATAACCCCTGGCAATCGGATGGATATACCGTCAACTCGGACTACTACGGCTTCAAGCATTTTTCGGCGTTTATCTTTCCCGGCTGGCAGCGAGTCGAGGCCTCAGCCGACAATTCCAGCGTAAGAATCTCAGCATATATCAGCCCTGACAGTCAAAACCTGACTTGTGTACTAATCAACACGGCAGACGACACAGACATCGAAACCGACCTTGCTCTTGACGGCTTCCTCGTTGGGCAAGGCGAAATCTATCGTACGAGCCCGACAGAAAACTGTGAATATGTCGGCAGCTATGATGGAACCGGGCCCTTGATACTGCCCGCAGAATCTGTAACAACACTTTCGCTTTTGGCCAACACGCCCCCTGTAGCAGATGCCGGGCCGGACCAGACAGCCTTTGCATTCATCTACGGATGGGCCGATGTCAACATGGATGGCTCGGGTTCTTATGACGATGACGGAGACTCACTCGATTATTACTGGAGCTGGAATATTGGCGGTACCGATTACGATGCGACCAACGTATCGCCTACAACCCAGATTCAGTTGCCGGTCGGCGTACATACAATAAAGCTTGTAGTCGATGACGGTATTGCAGAATCACAGCCCGATTACTGCACGGTAAACGTCATCGCACCGGTGGAAGCCAGGCTATTGTGCAAACCCATCGTTTTAACTCCAAAAGCCAAACACGGCCGAGTGTCGGTAAAGATTTCGATGCCCCTGGGTATTCACAAGTCTCACGTTGACAAAACCGAGAGGCCTGCTATGTATATAGGTTCGCACAAGATTGAATCGCTGCGTCAATCCGTTCGCGGCTCACGCCGTCACAAGCAGCCATATACTCGTATCGTTACCTCATTCAGCAAACCACTATGCGCAGAACAGCTCGATTGGGGAGATAACAAGATAATCGTCGCCGGCAAATTCAAGTCGGGGCAATATTACAAAGCTACCGGTCATCTGTGGCTTGTCGAAAAGCGGCGGGACCTTCGCGGACGCGTATACCGCAGCCTGAAACAAATGTACAAACGCTGGTTCAAATGGAAATCAGACGATTTTTAGGCCTGGGGTAACAGGCAAATGATGCGACAACAAGCTTTCTGTGCTTGTTAACGAACTGTAAACTCAATTTATCGTATAATAATATAGTGTTTAAGTATCGTTCTATACTCATTACTGCTTTGTTGTTATTTCTCACAGTTTTCTTACGCCAATCCTGCGGTGATGGAAATCTGCTTACAAATCCGGGTTTTGAAACGGGGACAACAGGCTGGTCGGGCTTTGGATGCAGTTTTACAACATCATCAACCATATACCACAGCGGCACTAAAAGC
>CAZFHM010000130.1:0-6862 GCA_964518825.1 uncultured Pirellulales bacterium | reverse complement strand
ATGTCCATTCTATTTTTATTTTATCTGAAGACACACTTCCTTTGAGTTGTGCGCGGTGTGTCTTTTCCCAATTTATAATTTGGTTACTGCCGGCATTGATTGTAATAGTTTCAGAAAAAGATAAAGTAGAATTTAGAAGCAAGAGAACTACTATTCCAAATATTAATTTGATGATTCTTTGTTCCATTTAATCCTCCATAAAAAGTGATTAATAATCAGTGTAATTCTTTCATATTTCTTGTTACAATCTTAAGAAGATATTTTTTTCACAGAATTAAAGGTGTCCGATACAATTTTTACAGGCCAATCCTGAGCCTACCACTTGCCGTAAGGATTCTGCACCAGGCTCGAGTTGAAATATTTAGGCTCGCCTGAAACCTCTTTGCCCACCCAATCGGGCATTATTATTTGTTGGTTCTCCCTGTTCAGTTGAACCTCTGCCACTATAAGTCCTTCGTTGGGTCCATGAAATTCATCGACGTCCCATACCATACCGTCGCACTCAATCTTATAACGGTCCTTTTCAATTATTGGCTTTTCACAAAGTTTAGCCAGTATATGTTCGGCCTCGGCCGGCGGTATTTCGTACTCATATTCCGTCCGCGTAACGCCGTTGGTCACCCCCTTTACGGCCAGAAACGCCCTTTCGCCCTCAATGCGGACTCGCACTATACGTTCCTTTGCCGTTGACAGGTATCCCTGCCGGTAAGATACCGGCTTGGCCAGTTGCCGATAACATTTTCCCATGACCAGAAATTTTCGCTCGATTTCTATTGCCATAAGCCCTCAGACGCCCTTTCAAGTCGCTTTTGCCGCTATCTTTACAGCGCCCAAAGCTAATAGTGAACTAAAAATCGCCGCTCCCGGCAAGACCAAAAATTCACGAATTTGTTCAGAGACCTATTGCTTTTTGACCGATGACCGCTATAGTAGGCGTTTTTTATGCCAAAGGGGTAAGCAAAAGCTTAGAGACTATGCAATTAACACAAATACTGCAGCCCGATTGTCTAAGAGTTCCGCTAACCTGCAAAGACAAAGAATCGGCAATAACCGAGCTGGTCGACCTGCTCGATGCCGCCGGTGTCCTGCAGGACCGTGATGCCGTCTTAAATGCCGTCCTGACCCGCGAAAAAACACGCAGCACCGGCATCGGTTCTGAAATCGCCATCCCTCACGGCAAGTGCAACGCCGTCAAAGAGCTTGTCATGGCTATCGGTATCGCGAAAGAGCCGATTGATTTCCAGAGCGTTGACAGCCAGCCGGTAAAAATAATTATGCTGCTGGTTTCACCCGCCGACCAGACAGGACCTCACATACAGGCTCTGGCTCGAATCAGCAGGGTTATGCTCGATGATAAGTTTAAGACGAAACTCGAAAATGCGCAATCGGCCGAAGAAGCCCAACAGTTGTTGAACGAAAAAGAAGCCGAGCAGTAGAAAACACCTTTCATTTATACCCGACGTTATTTTTTCACTTCACCTTCCCACAGAATCAGGCCCGGCTCCCACGGACTTGCCAAATCGCTGTTATGTGGAACCACCCGAACGGACATGCCCATATTCCCGCTGCGGTCACACAGCAGCTCCATCCTGAACCACTGCCTGCCCGCCTGGTCCTGCCCCGATTCACACTGCATTGCCGCCGGCGTACCATCCGGTATATTGCCCCACGTATCGATAGCACCGTTGTAAAGCTCAACCGAGACGTCCTGCGCCCTTAGCCTGCCTAACTCCACCAGTGCCCGCACCTCGAGCTTCGAGCCGACCTTAAGATACGGGTCGTTTTCGTTGAGCTGCCCGTTTCCATTGCCGTCGGCGATTCGCACCTGGACATCCTTTACAGCTACATTCGGCCAGGCGTTCTTGACTTCGGCGTTCCATCTGGAAAGCGACTTGGCCCGCGTCATATCATCGCTATTGAGCTCCTGCCACTTGCGCGCCGCGGGGACGTAGAACTTACGCATATAATCCGCAAACATCCGGTACGTACTGAACCTCGGCGTAATATACTTGATGGAGTTTTTCATCCGCTGTATCCAGCCTCTCGGCAGGCCGTCCGCAGAGCGCGTATAGAACAACGGAACAATCTCATTCTCCAGCATTTTGTAGATGGCTTCCGACTCGACCATATCCTGGTACGAAGTATCGTCGTAACTTTCACCTGCGCCGATTACCCATCCGCCGTCAGGCCGGTATCCTTCACACCACCACCCGTCACACGTGCTCATATTCAGAGCACCGTTTATAGCAGCCTTCATCCCGCTGGTGCCGCTGGCCTCCATCGGCCTGCGAGGATTATTCAGCCAGATATCAACACCGCGAACCATATAGCGAGCCAGGTTCATCTCATAATCTTCGAGGAAAACTATCCTCCGCCGCACGTTGTACTGACTGGCAAAATGAATTATCTGGCGGATTATCTCTTTTCCTTCCGTATCGCGAGGATGGGCCTTGCCCGCAAATACAATCTGCACCGGCCGGTCCGGGTCCGTCAGTATCTTAATCAGGCGATTGGGGTCTCGCAGCAGCAGATTCCCGCGTTTGTAAGACGCGAACCTTCGCGCAAAACCTATCGTTAAAGCCTCCGGGTCCAATACCTCATCGGCCCAGTTAAGCTCGGCGTGAAATGTCCCTCTCCGCTGCATTTGAGCCTTCAGTCTCCTTCGCGCAAACGCTATCAGGCTTGTCTTGCTCCGCTGATGAGGCCGCCAGATTTCCTCATCCGGCATTGAGTCGATATTACCCCATATTGGGCTGTCTATCGATTCCTCGCACCAGTTCGGCCCAAGGTACCTCTCGTAAAGGGCGTTCATATCCTCGCTGAGCCAGCTTTTTATGTGCACCCCGTTTGTTGTCGATGTAATCGGAATCTCACCCGCCGGCACTCTCGGCCACAGCGGCGCCCACATAGCTCTCGAAACTTCGCCGTGCAGCTTGCTGACTCCGTTGCGATATGAACTTAGCCGAATCGCCAGCACCGGCATCTTGAACGATTCCTCCGAATCCGAAGGATTTATCCTACCCATCGCCATGAACTGCTCTTCGCTTATCCCCAGTGACGGGATATAAGAACTGAAATAGTGGTCTATCAGTTCCGGGCTGAATTCATCATTGCCCGCCTTTACCGGGGTATGGACCGTAAATATATTGCCAGCCTTTGTCGCCTCGAGAGCCTCGTAAAAATTCATCCCCTTCCCGGCAACCAGTTGTCTTATCCTCTCCACCGCCATAAACGCCGCGTGTCCTTCGTTCATATGGCAGACGGCGGGATCAATACCCATCGCCTGCAGCGCACGCAGACCGCCTATACCCAGCATAATTTCCTGACGTATGCGCATCTCGGTATCACCGCCGTACAGGCTGCCCGTAATCAGCCGGGCGCTCGGCGAATTGTCCTGTATATTCGTATCCAGAAGATACAGCTTGGCCCTGCCGACCTTCATCTGCCATATCTGCGCATAAACCTTTTCGCCCGCATAATCAACGCTGATAGTCACAGGCCTGCCGTCCTTATCACGCATCAGTTCGGTGGGCATATTATAGAAGTCATTGGTGACATACGCTTCCTGCTGCCAGCCGTCGATATTGAGATATTGCCTGAAGTATCCCTTCTGATACAGCAGGCCGACGCCGACCATTGGTATACCCATATCCGAGGCGGTCTTCAGATGGTCGCCCGCCAGTACGCCCAGACCACCCGAATAAATCGGGATACACTCGTGTATTCCGAACTCCGCGCTGAAGTACGCGATTATGTGATTCGCAACAACGTCACTGAGTTTCTGGAACCATGTCGGCGCACTGAGATACGACTGCAATTTTTCCGTCGCTCTTTTCAGTTCGCACAAAAAGCTGTGACTCTTGGCAAGCTCTACCAGCCTGTCCTGTGAGACACTGCCAAGCAACTGCACCGGATTATACCCGCAGCTTTTCCACAGATTGCTGTCAATCCGCTTGAAAAGCGCCACCACATCGAGATTCCAGCACCAGAAAACGTTTCTCGCCAGAACCTCCAGGTCCTTGAGCTCTTCCGGCAGCGCCGGCAGCACCCTGAAACTCCTTACGTTAGGCATTTGGTTTTTCTCCGTAGGGTTTAAAAAACAATTCCCGTCTTAACATTAATATAATCGACCAAAAAGTCCCCTTTCTTCACGCTAAAACCGCAAACTTAACCCTCTCTCGTCCCATATTAACCCGCTCCGCTGCACGCTTAAATACCAGGGCACAAAAGGCACTAAGGCCCCGGAATAATGAAGAATATACAGAGTTAATGTCCCGGCGTCCTGGGTGTCTTTGGCCCGGCCGTCTCATAGCGAAGTGTTGAAAAACCAGCAGGTATCCGGCATCAGGAAATGCGCAAAAGAAAAGGCCCGTCGAAACAGGCCTTTAATAGCTAAGCTCGCCTCCGCTAATGCCGTAGTAGAGAATTTGACAAACCCTTTATATCCACGTGGGCAGTCGTTGCTTGTGACCAAACGTCCCGGCGAACGGGCATGTTCGGCACATCAAGACCTGACTTCCCTGAGTAAGGGTTATCGGTTAATCAAATCTCACTCTACTTACAAACATCGCAGGGGTAAGCCCGCATTTCTCTTATATCAGATACATCGACAAAAATCAAGAAAATAATAAATCCGTTTTTGGAGCAATCGCCTGCCAAAAATACTGCTTCGTTCACGCTGCCCCGGGGCCGTACTGAAAAATCCATATTCAATCCTTGCCTTGCACGAGTGTTTGAATATACTTAAGATTGAGCTGGCATAATAAAGTTAAATTCTGACACCGAATAAAACAATGCCTCGATTAATCGTTGTATCTAACCGATTGCCGGTAAGCATACTGAAAACAAAATCCGGCCTGAAGATTCGTTCCAGTGCCGGCGGTCTTGCTACGGGCCTGTCCGCCCTGCCCGACCAATACGAACATTTATGGATAGGCTGGCCAGGCGGCGCCAAAGAAAAATACTCCAGCCGGGATACGAAAGAAATTGAGAAAGAATTGAATGATATAAACTGCCGGCCGGTATTTCTCTCTTCGGCGCAGGTCGAAAATTACTACGAGGGCTTCAGCAACAGGACCATCTGGCCTCTTTTTCACTATTTTCCGACGTACACTATCTACGAAGAGCGATTCTGGCAGTACTATGCCACCGTCAATGAGCTGTTCTGCCAGCATGTGATTGAAAATGCCCGGCCGGACGATTTTATATGGGTACACGATTACCACCTGATGCTGCTTCCGCAGATGCTGCGACGCCGCATGCCGCAGGCGACAATCGGCTTTTTTTCACATATACCGTTTCCTTCCTTCGAGCTGTTTCGCCTGCTGCCCTGGCGAAAGGAAATACTCGAAGGACTGCTCGGCGCCGACCTTATCGGCTTCCACACCTACGACTACGTCCGTCACTTCCTCAGCAGTGCAAGCCGAATCCTCGGCCTCGAACACCACCTCGGCACCCTTACCATTAAAAACCGCGTCGTCAAGGTCGATACATTTCCAATGGGCATAGATTACCGCACCTACGCCGATGCGCATCAGCAGCCCGGGGTAAAAAAAGAGATTGAAAAAATGCGCCAGACCGTGGGCGACCGCAGGATAATCGCCTCTATCGACCGGCTCGACTATACCAAGGGTATTATACAGCGGCTCGAAGCCTTCGACTGGTTCCTGACAAAGTACCCCGAGTACAAAGGCAAGGTTACCATGATACTCGTGGCCGTGCCTTCCCGAATCAACGTCACCGATTACCAGAGGCTGAGAAGCGACCTCGAAAAACTCGTCGGAAGAATAAACGGTGAAAAATCACAAATAGATTACATACCTGTCTGGTACCTTTACCGCTCTTTGTCCTTTAACATCATTACCGCTCTTTATAATATTGCAGATGTGGCGCTTCTGACTCCGCTGCGGGACGGGATGAACCTGATTGCCAAAGAATACATCGCCGCCAAAGAAAGTCGGCCCGGCGTACTGATACTGAGCGAAATGGCCGGCGCCGCCTCCGAACTCGGCGAAGCACTCATTGTCAACGCCAACAATAAGCAGGAAATAGTAACAGCAATCAAAAACGCCCTCGACATGTCCGAGAGCGAAAAGATAGACCGGTTAAAACCGATGCAGGAAAGACTGCAAACCTATGACATACGCAGATGGTCCGCCGATTTTATCCAGACCCTCTCCGATTTGAAGCAGACACAAAAAAATCTTTCTATGAGAAAGCTCACCGAGAAAATAGTCCACGAACTTTGCAGCCGATATAACTCTGAAGAAAACCGTTTACTCCTGCTCGACTATGACGGTACGCTCGTTAAGTTTCACGGCAGGCCCGACCAGGCCGGCCCCGATGAGCAGGTCATCGGCTTATTAAAAAGCCTTGCTGAAAAGCCATCTACGCAAATCGTCGTCATCAGCGGCAGGGGTAAAAACGACCTTGAAAAATGGCTCGGCGGCCTGGATGTGTCGCTGATTGCCGAACACGGCGCCTGGGTAAAATGGAAAAAAGACCGCTGGCACCACGCCGTCGAACCCGTCGCCGAAGACTGGAAGGCACAAATCAGGCCCATTCTCCAGGTCTACGCCGACCGAACGCCCGGCGCCGTTATCGAGGAGAAGGATTTCTGTATCGTCTGGCATTGCCGAAAGGCCGACCCCGCCCTGGCCGCCGTGAGATACCACGAATTGATGGACACACTCGTGAACCTCACCGCAAATATGCGGGTAGGTGTATACGAAGGAAACAAAATTCTCGAGGTCAAACAACACGAAATAAACAAGGGCCTGGCCACTGAAATGACGCTAAAGAAATTCAAACCAGCCTTCATCCTCGCCGCCGGGGATGATTATACCGACGAGGATATGTTTAA
>CAZFHM010000129.1:0-6909 GCA_964518825.1 uncultured Pirellulales bacterium | reverse complement strand
GCCGGGGCCGTGGACCAGCTCCGCCGGCTGTTCAGTCAGGACAGAACCGCCCAGTACACTTTTGCTGGTGCGCTTGCGTACCATCTTCGGCGAATGTTCACCGCAAAAGTAATGCTTCAGAAAGGCCGAAGCGAAGGGGATGTCGGAAAAAGCCTGCGCATCTGGCACCGGGCGGATGCGTTCTTTACACAACTGCGCAAGGTCTCACTCGTCGAAATAGGTATGTTAATAGAACGATTGGCACGGGCGGATTATGAAATCAAAACCGGCAGAGCAACTCCAATGACTGCGATAGAACAACTGATAATGACTATGGCGGCAGCTTAACTGTTTGTGCCGGTGGCTGCATGAGCCGGAGATAAAAATCTTCGAACTGCCCGCACCAGGGTTCTGCGGTCGATGGGTTTACACAAATAGGCACTACAGCCGCATGCTATACACTTTTCTTCGTCGCCTTTCATTGCGCTTGCCGTCAAGGCTATTATCGGAATGAGCAGTCCCTGTTTCCTGAGGGCTTTAGTCGCTTCATAACCGCTCATTTCCGGCATGTGCATATCCATGAAAATCAGGTCGAAGAATTCTTCCGACGCCATCTCCACGGCCTGTCTGCCGTCTTGTGCAATAGTGACATCCAGTCCGAGCTTCTCCAGCAGAAGTCTGATGAGTAATTGATTTGTGGGTGTGTCTTCGGCAACCAGCACCTTGCCGCTGAAATGTTCATCTTGGTTGCCGTCGGACTTTTCATCCTGGTACAACTTGTCGTTTTGCTCTGTGGAAGACTGACTGTCGATATCCAGTCCCGGCGGCAGGAGGATTGTAAAAGTCGACCCTTTGCCCGGAGTGCTGTTAACCGAGATTTTACCGCCCAGCAGCTCCATCAGTTTTTTGGCAATGGCCAGTCCCAGGCCGGTTCCGCCGTATTTGCGGCAGTGAGTATCGTCAGCCTGATTGAAGGCTTCGAATATACTGTGTTGCTTCTCGAATGGGATACCGATTCCGGTGTCCTCAACATCAAAGCGTACCATTCTTTGTTGCTCTGTTGTTTCGAGATAGGCGTTGACGTAAACATGGCCTCTTTCGGTGAACTTGATTGCGTTGTTGCATAGATTGATAAGGCACTGCTGTATCCTGACCGGGTCGGTTATGATTTCGGCGGGCAAATTCTGCCCGTAATTGACTTTAAATACCAGGTTCTTTGCCTTGGCTGCCGGTGACATCATCAATTCGATATTGCTAAGCAGCTTTTTCGGCGAGCATTTGATGTGCTCGACATCCATCTTGCCGGCCTCGATTTTCGAGAAGTCCAGAATGTCGTTTATCAACTGCAGGAGTGTTTTGCCGCTCTCTCGAATTATGCTGACGTGCTTTTTCTGGTCTGGTGTGAGATTATCTTCGGCCAGTACATCACTGAAACCGATAATGGCGTTCATCGGTGTACGGATTTCGTGGCTCATATTCGCCAGAAACTGGCCCTTAGCCACGTCTGCGACAATCGCCTGTTCGGCAAGCCTGTTTGCACGGTCCACTGAGTGCTTGAGCTGGCGATTGACCTGCCTTGTTTCTTCCTGTGCCTGTTCGGCGCGATTTTTGGCCTGTACAAATTCGTTCTCGGTCCGCTTACGTTCCTGTATCTCGGATTCCAGGGCGCTGCGGCGTTTCGCCAGGCTGATTTCTATTCGCCGAACGTGAAAGTAAAACAGGAGAAACAAAATTACAGCCACCACTGAGCTTAATACTATCAGTGTGGTTGACATTTGCACCTGGGAACCACGCATTTCACTGACATCCAGCAGCACAACGATATCACCCAGGTCTTTTCCCCTGCCATCCTGCAGCTTCAGGAATCCTCCGCGATAGCTGACGCCTTCCTGCTCGAGGTCAAACACGCCTGTGCCATACGCCGGTGGAGTGTAGCGCATCTTATCGGCGAGCTCTTTGGGAATTGAGTTGAGCGTGCTGTCTGCAACTACGAAATGTTCGAACTGGTTCCAGTCGCCGTCCTGCTGTCGGAACTTGTTGGTTTCCTGCCACCGCTGGCGATTTAGATTGCCTTTGTTAATGGTGAACAGAATCTCTGCCTTGAGCGTCTTTTTAAGTTCCGGCGCTATATCTCCTATCCGCTGACCCAGTTCGATATAGCCAAGTACCCCGGAGCCGTTCTCCCACGGCTTTACCGCCTTGAGGACAAGGTTTCCGTTTTCATCAATACTAACACCCTGTGTCGGTTCATTCTTCACCGCCGCATGGGTCAGAACGAATGATTCGATACAGTCGCCGAGGTTGCAGGGGTCATGAACTCTTAAATCGCAGGTCAGGTCGGGCCGGTAAAAAGTGAGGCTCTCTACGTCGTATCGTTCCTGCAGGCCGGCAAGTAGCTCTTCGGCGCGGTTCAGCAATGCCGTCCTGTCGTGTGACTGCCAGGCTTTGGTCAGGGCCTCATCCTGAGTAAGCAGCCCCGCGATGCTGTGCATAAGATAGCCGTCATGCCTCACCTGCCAGCGGAGCATACGCTCTGCACCGCTCAATCGTGCATTTGTGTCGTAGCTGATATTGTTATTGCCCAGCCAGTACACTCCTGTGATAGATGAGCCCAGGAGCACCAGCAACGCAAGGCCCACCGGAACCAGCAATGGCAGCTTAATCTTTTCTCTGTCTTTGGCCATCCAGAGTCCTGTCTGCGCAGAACGTAAAACTTCATTAGCGTCGTATACCCAATGCGAAAATATCGACTTTTTTGTGAGGTTGTTCCTGGTATGAATCCTCAGTTATTGAGATGTTCACGAAAACCCTTTTTAAGGGGTGGATAAAAACATTATTATCAGCCGATAAGTTCCTGCGGCCTCAACCCCTGTCCCGGCGGGCCTTGTTCTCGGACGTCAAAACGACACGATTACAGACCTGGCACGTTGTCAGCGTAGCAGGCTTGCTGCCGCAGCGTAATATACCTCGTTCAGGCGGCACTGATTTTTGAACTCGCTTATTGTGATGCCGTCGGTAATCAGCAGGTACTCGATATCAGCCATCTCGGCGAAATCTTCGAGGTGTTCGGCGGTTACTACCGTACTGAAACCGGTATGATGAGCGCCGCCGCCCAGAATCCACGCTGCCGCCGCCGTCTTGAGGTCGGGCAGCGGCTTCCATAATACCCTGGCCACAGGAAGTTTCGGCAGCTCGGCACCGGGACTGACGACCTGGCAGGGATTAACAAGCATTCTGAATCTGTTACCCATGTCAACGACCGAAGCGTTCACCCCTTGTCCCCGTGCAACGTTGAACAGCAGTCTTGGCGGGTCAGCCTTTCCTCCGATTCCAAGAGGATGTACTTCGAGTCGGGGTTTTTCTTCGGCAATTGACGGACAAACCTCGAGCATGTGCGCGCCGAGCACCATCATTGATTTGGGGTCGAGATGATAAGTATAGTCTTCCATAAAACTCGTGCCGCCCTTGAGTCCGCCGGCCATAACTTTCATCGCGCGGACAAGCGCCGCCGTCTTCCAGTCACCTTCGGCGCCGAACCCATAACCATCAGCCATTAACCTCTGAACAGGCAGACCCGGAAGCTGGACAAGCCCGTGCAAATCTTCGAATGTTGTTGTAAACGCGCTGAAATCACCTTTTTCAAGGAAACTTCTCATCCCTGCTTCTATCCTGGCAGACTGGCGAACGGCTTCGAGCTGAGCATCGGAGAGTTTGAGCTTGTAGGCTTTTTTATATTCATTTACCAAAACTCTGATTTGCTTATCATTTACCTTGTTGATTGTCTCTGCGAGGTCGCCGACCCCATAGCCGTTTACCGAGTAGCCGAATTTTCTCTGCGCTTCCACTTTATCTCCCTCGGTCACGGCAACTTCTCTCATATTATCGCCGAACCGCGAGACCTTCATTCCCTGCCAGTCGTGCCAGGCGCAGGCCGCACGCATCCAGACGTCAAGTTTTTGCAAAACATCTTTGTCCTTCCAGTGGCCGACTATGACTTTTCTGTTTTTCCTCAGACGGCTGCATATAAACCCGAACTCTCTTCCGCCGTGTGCAGACTGGTTAAGGTTCATAAAATCCATATCGATAGAGGACCATGGAATGTCCCTGTTGAACTGGGTATGGAGATGTACGAACGGCTTACGCAGTGCTTCGAGTCCGGCAATCCACATCTTGGCGGGACTGAAAGTGTGCATCCAGGTTATCAGCCCAACGCAATTTTTGGCGGTATTGGCCCTGACGCAGACGTTGGTGATTTTCTCCGGCGTTGTTACTACCGGCTTGAATACCACCTTGCAGGCAATCTCGCGCGAGCCGTTCAGGTATTCGGCAATAATTTTCGAATCAGCATCAACCTGTTTCAGTACGTCTCTTCCATACAGATGCTGGCTTCCGGTCACAAACCACACTTCGAATTTCTTAAGGTCGGGTATCATATCTGCTCCGGTTTTTGATTAAGAGTTTTTTTCTTTTTGGCCGTAGTAGGCGTCTTCGCCGTGCTTGCGTAAATAGTGTTTATCGAGCAGCACCTGTGCTATAGGTTTCTGGTCGGGATTTAAAGTGAACGACCCAAGGGCCATATCCGCAATCTGTTCCAGTACAGCGGCATTTTCAACTGCATCAGCGGCATCGCGACCCCAGGTGAAAGGCCCGTGATTCGCAACTAACACCGCCGGCCTTTGCATAGGGTCTATACCATCGAATCGTCTTACAATTACTTTGCCGGTATTAAGTTCGTAGTCGCCTTTGATTTCCCCTGCTGATATTGTTTCCGTTACCGGCACCGCACCGTAGAAATGGTCCGCGTGCGTCGTACCGAAACACGGTATTTCGCGACAGGCCTGTGCCCACATTGTAGCCTTCGGCGAATGCGTATGACATATCCCGCCTATGTCTTTAAAGCTGCGATACAACTCCAGATGCGTCGGCGTATCGGAAGAAGGCCGAAGCTTCCCCTCAATGACCTTGCCATCCAAATCCAGCACAACCATTTTTTCAGGACTAAGCTCTTCGTATGCCACACCGCTCGGCTTGATGACAACGATGCCTGCACTGCGGTCGATGCCGCTGACGTTGCCCCAGGTAAATGTTACCAGCTCGTACTTTGGCAGCATCAGATTGGCATTACAGACTGATTGTCGAAGCTCCTCGTACATCAGGTGTTGGCCCTTTCTTTTATACCGAGCAAATCCTTCATTACATTAGCTAAGCGGCCTGCATCGGCGTTGATGCCGAACGCGTCGTGCAGTTGCCTGTAGAGTTTATAAAGCTGCTGATACACCTTAACATTTTCCGGCACGGGTTTATAGGTAATATCTTTCACGCCGCACATACTTCTTTGTGCCGCGGCAAAATCATCATATCCGCCATTTGCCTTGCCCGCAACCACTGCCGCCGCTATCGCAGAACCCAGTGCGCAGGTCTGCCCCGAACGCGAAATCTTCATTTCTCTGCCCGTCACGTCGGCGTAAATCTGCATCAGCATCGGATTCTTCTCGGCTATCCCGCCGCAGTTGACTACGTCCTTAATGTGGACGCCGTATTCCTCGAAGCGGTTTATGATTGTCAGCGCCCCGAAAGCCGTTGCCTCTATAAGCGCACGGTAAATCTCTTCCGGTTTTGTATGAAGGGTCTGTCCGAGCAGCAGTCCCGTCAGCCTCTGGTCAACCAGAATCGTCCTGTTGCCGTTGTTCCAGTCCAGTGCCAGCAGTCCCGATTGACCCGGCTTTAGTTTGGCAGCCTTTTCTGTAAGAGCCTCGTGCGAACCCGCCTCTTTTCCGCCCGCTTGGATATAGTTTACAAACCAGTTAAAGATGTCACCTACCGCCGACTGACCGGCTTCGAGTCCCCAGCACCCTGGCAGAACAGAACCATCGACGATACCGCATATACCCGGTACATCAGTCAGCTCGGCGTCTTTGTTTGCCACTACCATATCGCACGTGCTGGTGCCGATGATTTTAACTAATGTACCTTCGCCGATGCCCGAACCGACCGCGCCTAAATGCGCGTCGAATGCCCCCATCGCAACCGGTATCCCAGCCGGTATGCCTAATTTATCAGCCCATTCTTTTGTCAGTTTGCCGGCCGCGGTGTCAATCGCGTATGTCTTTTGACTGAGGGTGTCGTACAGCCTTCCCAGCTTTTTATCGAGCTTACAGAGAAAATCCCTTGCAGGATAACCGCCCCAGCCGTCGTTGAACATCGCCTTGTGGCCTGCCGCACACCGGCAGCGCATAATTGCCTTAGGGTCCGATGTTCCTGTCAAAAGGGCGGTCATATAATCAGCGTGTTCTACCCATGTGTAAGCAGCGTCATAGACTTTTGAATCAACACGCAAACAGTGCAGTATCTTGCTGAAGAACCATTCGGACGAATATGTCCCGCCGCACTTGGCCAGATACTCCGGATGTTCTTTCGCAGCCAGTTGAGTAATTTCAGCAGCCTCGGCATAACCGGTGTGGTCTTTCCATAGCCATGCGTGTGCGTTGGGGTTATCTTTGAATTCATCGAGCATCGCCAGGGCCGTACCGTTCTTATCCACCGGCAGGGGGGTTGAGCCGGTCGTATCGACACCGATGCCTATAATCTTCGCCGGGTCAAATTTCCTGTCAGCTTTTTTAGCTTCGGCTATTGCGCCGGTGATGGTTTCTTCGATACCCTTGATGTAGTCGGCCGGATTCTGTCTTGCCAGGTTATGGTCGGTATTATCGAGGATAATACCGGCTTGCCCGCTTGGGTATTCGTAAATACTTGTACCCGGCTCTCGGCCGTTTTTTACATCGACAATGAGACATCTTACAGAGTTCGTTCCGTAATCAAGACCTATCGTATATGCCACGGCTGCTCCTTTGATTATTCGCGTATGTTCTTTTCCATCGCGCCCGGCAGGACTCGAACCTGCAACCTTCGGATTCGAAGTCCGCGACTCTA
>CAZFHM010000128.1:0-7016 GCA_964518825.1 uncultured Pirellulales bacterium | reverse complement strand
ATGCCGTTTCCAGACGTTTTCCATACCCTCTTTGACGAGCTTGTGGCACTGGTAGTTCAGGCCCATGATGTGTGGGATGGACGGAGTAGTAGGTGTCTGGTTCTTTTCGGCGCTCTTTGCGAAGCTCTGGAAGTCGAAGTAGTAGCCGCGGCCGGGTACGTTTTTGCTTTTTTCCAGAGCGCGATTACTGACCAGGGCAACGGCTAATCCCGGCGGCAGAGCAAAGGCCTTTTGGACCGAGGCGAAGGTGACATCCCAACCGAGCTGGTCGAAATGTATCGGCAGGCCGACCATCGCGCTGACCGAGTCAACGAAGACAAGCACGTCGGGATATTTTTCCTTCATCATCTCGCTGATTTCGTAAAGAGGGTTGGCCAGGCCGGTGCTTGTTTCGCTATATACCATAGTGATTGCGGCGTATTTTCCCTCGGTGAGTTTTTTGTCAATCATCTCGGCGGTTACGGGCCGGCCCCATTCGACCTTCAGCTCTTCGACCTTTCGGCCGCACGATTTGGCAACGGAGGCCCACTTGTCGCTAAAGGCGCCGCACATTGTGCAAAGGACGGTTTCATCGAAGCCGACGCAGTTGCGGACGGCGGCTTCCCAGATGCCGGAGGCACTGGACGTGCTCAGAAACACGTTCTGGCTGGTAAATAAGATTTTCTTAAGCATTTCCACAGTCTCTCCGTGCAACTGTGCGTATTCCGGCAGTCGATGACCCAGAGTGGGTCTTGCGAACTGCTCAAGGACGTCATCGTTTACCTTTACGGGTCCTGGGATGAAAAGTCTCGGGGGTTTTTTCCAGTCAGCCATTTTTCAAACTCCATCAAAATTTATTCTAATTTATATATTGTTAAACCTGTGAAAACTTTCGGGTAAAAGTACGTTGACTTTTGCGGCATGCGCTCGCCTGCATCTGCAACAGCTTCAATTTGTTCAATCTTGGGCGGATTCATAAAGAAGACCGCCTGCCCGTCACCGGCGTCGATTTGCCTGACGAGCTCTTTGGCCTTGTTGCCGCTGTCCTTTATGTACCTGACGTTTGTGCCCCGGGCAAGTTTCTCGTCGTCGATGCCAAGTATTTCGTCGAGCACCAGTTTCGAAAGGACCGTGACATCGAGCTTTCTCCATGCCCGGCTCATTGACGGGGCAGCTTTGTCCATTTGAGAGATATCTTTCAACCTCGTTATGTAAAAGGCGCCGTCGCCGCCGTATATGCCGAATGTATTTCGGTCCCCGGCGTGGTCGGCCTTCATCCGGGCCAGCATCCGGTGACGGGCCTGTCGCGCCGACTCCGGCGAATCAAAACCAAAACGAACAACTTCGAAATTCTTTTCGAGTTTCTTCAGTAAATCTCCAAAGGAAAAGTCTTCCATGCCGCTTACAAAACGGTGAGTGGCCAGAACAATCAGGCCTTCGTGGCAGGTGTTGGCAAATGCCATCATCTGGTATTGGGCCGATGGCCTGCCGGTAAGCTCAAGATAAGCCAGGCCGGTTTCGTAGCGGTGATGGCCGTCGGCTATGATGCAGGTTTTGTCTTTCATCATATCGACAACGGCAGAGATTTCCTGCTGATTTGTGACGGAAAAAAGACGATGCCTTACATTTTGTTCGTCGGTAAAGTCGATGAGCGGCTCGTCGCTGATTGTGTCGGCTATAATATTGTCGGCAACATGGCTGGGGTCTTCGTAGAGTAAAAAGACCAGGCCGAAGTCGGCGGCAGTGGCCTTTTTGAGTTCGAGCCGGTCTTTTCGCGGGCCGAGCATCGTGTTTTCGTGGGCGCGAACGGTCTTTCCGAACGGTTCGAGTTTTCCCAGAGCAATACAACTGAATCGCTGGAACCAGGCCCCGGCAAGTTCGAAGTCCTGAACGTAAGCGTAGACAGCCTCGTCCGAATCCAGCTTCAGGGCCCCCCGCTCTATCCAGTCGTTGAAATAGGCGGCGGCCCTGGTATAGACATTATCTTCATCGCCGTTTGAGGGTCGGGCTTTGGGCTTTATGATGCGGACGATGTTATAATCGCTGCTGCGGTAAAGCTGCTGCTGTTGCTTCTCGCTTATAACATCATAGGGAGGGGCAATACAAGCGCCGACGTTACCTACAACAGCCTTGTTGAACCTGCAAGCCCTGAACGGTTTAATTTCCATTTCCTCGCCCGACATCGGCCGAAAGTCAAACAACAGCAGGTTACGCCCGGGCCGGGCGGGCGACCAGAGCGGGAATAATACAATATGCTTTCGACGTTGTCAAACACGCTTTGAAGTCGACTGTGTGTTACGGGGCCGGCCCGTGATTCCCGAACAAGTCGGATTTTTTCAAAAAATCGTAATTTTTTGCTTGT
Organism: uncultured Pirellulales bacterium; assembly: GCA_964518825.1. Lineage (GTDB taxonomy): Bacteria > Planctomycetota > Phycisphaerae > Sedimentisphaerales > Anaerobacaceae > JBBABK01. The sequence continues at coordinate 4,675 of CAZFHM010000128.1, read as the reverse complement.
GCCTCCGATTCTCTTGTCTATTATGTCAATAGACATAATGGATTTAATAGAAAAGGGATGCTGAAAATGAAGCTGACCACCAAAAGTGAATATTCGATTCTGGCGTTACTGTATATTGCCAGGCACGAAAAGCAGGGATTTATAAAGATAGAGCAGATATGCTCAAAATACAATATGCCGAAGAAATATCTTGAGCTTTTATTTTCGATACTGAGACGCAGTCGTTATATCAAGACCAGGAGGGGCAAAAGCGGCGGCTACAAGCTGGCTCGCCCTGCTTCGAAAATTACCATGGCAGAGATTGTCCGGCTTATGGACGGCGCCCTTGCGCCTACGGAATCCGTGAGCAAGTACTTTTTCTCCGATACGCCCCTGTCCCAGGAAAAAAAGGTCTTAAAGGTATTTAAGGAAATCAGGAACTATATTTCGAAAAGACTGGAGGGCCTGACGCTCGCCGACCTCGTTTGACCCGCCGCCCCGACTCGCGTCGCCAGACGCGGGGGCAGAAAGGAGATTGTCAAAAATGAAAAATGCCATAAGTTGCGTACTGATTATCGCAGTTCTTTTTACGGCAGGCTGCGGGAAAAAGGACGAGTCGGATTCACAGTCCGGTCAGTTGCAGGGGACAATAACACTATCAGGAGCGTGGGCACTCTACCCGATGGTGATTAAGTGGGCAGAGGAATTTCAGAAAATTAACCCGCAGGTAAAGATAGATGTCGCCGCAGGCGGAGCGGGCAAAGGAATGGCTGACTGCCTGGCGAAAGTCGTGGACATCGGTATGGTCTCGCGTGAGATTTATTCCGCTGAAATAGAAAAAGGGGCGTGGTGGGTTTCCGTAACAAAAGATGCCGTAGTGCCCACGGTCAATACGGAAAACCCCGTGCTGGAAGAGCTGATGGCCAAAGGTGTTACCAGAGAATCCTTTATAAGCATGTGGATAACAGGGCAAGTCAAGAGCTGGGGGCAGATTGTCGGAAATGAAATTGCGGATTCAGTTCGCGTTTATACCCGCTCCGACGCATGTGGCGCGGCCCAAACCTGGGCTCAGTTCTTAGGTAAGAAACAGGAAGACCTTCTTGGGGTCGGCGTTTACGGTGACCCTGGTCTGGCGGAAGCTGTTAAGAAAGACGCTCTGGGAATCGGATTTAACAATATCAATTACGCCTACGATGCAAAGACCAAAAAGCAGATTGACCAGATGAGAGTATTACCCATAGACATCAATGGCAACGGCGCGATAGATGCGGACGAAGATTTCTACGCCGACCGGGACCAAATAGTCGAGGCGATAGCAACGGGTAAATACCCTTCTCCTCCGGCAAGGCCCCTGCATCTTGTCTGCCAGGGCAAACCGCAAAGGAAAGTGGTGGTTGAGTTCATCAAATGGGTTCTCACCGACGGCCAGCAATACGTGGGCGAATCAGGGTACATCACCCTGAGCCAGGAAAAGATTCAACAAGAACTCGAAAAGCTAAGTGATAATTAAAAACTCCCATCGCCCGTTCCTGATATTGGGCATGAGCTTTTAACAATGAATAAAAGGTTGCTAAAAGACAGATTAGCCGGGGGGTTTATGCTGTGGCTGACGATATTATCGGGTCTGATTGTATTTGTCATAGCAATCGGATTGTACCTGAGGTCGAGGCCTATCTTAGCGATTAAACCGTTGAGCGAACTGTTGTTTTCAAGCTCATGGCACCCCTTAAAAAAAGAATTCGGGTTCTTTCCCTTTATTATGGGCTCAGTATGGGTAACCGGAGTGGCTGTTGTTATTGCTGTTCCCCTTTGCCTTCTGACTGCGATATATCTTTCGGAATACGCACCGCGATTCGTGAGGGAATGGACCAAGCCGCTTATCGACCTGCTGGCAGGCATTCCTTCGGTGGTCTATGGCGTGTGGGGAGTACTGGTAATAGTTCCGCTGATAAAAAACTATATTGCGCCGGCGTTTGGAAGCTTTTCGAGCGGCTACAGTGTGCTCGCAGGCGGGATTGTTCTTGCGATAATGGTCTTTCCCATAATCATTCATGTTTCTTTGGAAGTTTTCAGAACCGTGCCCCGTGAAATCAGAGAAGCGTCCCTGTCGTTGGGCGCAACCAGGTGGCAAACAATAAAGCATGTCGTAGTGCGCAAGGCCATGCCCGGCATTATCGCCGCCGTTGTGTTAGGCCTGTCGCGAGCCTTCGGTGAAACGATGGCGGTACTAATGGTGGCCGGAAACGTCGCAAAGGTCCCCGCCTCGGTGCTCGACCCGGCGTATCCGCTGCCGGCACTGATTGCCAACAACTACGGAGAAATGCTATCTGTGCCGTTATACGACTCGGCCCTGTTGCTGGCATGTTTCGTTTTGCTGCTGGTAGTGCTGTTTTTTAATATCATCGCCCGGTTCGTACTAATCAGGGTTGAAAGGGCCATAGAATAAAATGGACAGAAGGAGAATAGAAGAAAGCCTGTTCAAGGTATTGATGATTGCTTCAACGCTCATCATCCTGTCGAGCCTTGTGCTGATATTGGCCACTGTTGTTATCAAGGGGTTGCCTGCGATGGACCTTGCGATGATTACCCAATCTCCTAAAGGTGGATTTTATCTCGGCAAGGAAGGCGGAATACTGAACGCTATTGTCGGCTCTTTGTACCTGGCGACCGGAGCAACATTTCTGGCGATTCTGATTAGTCTGCCTGTCGTGTTGTATCTCAACGTATATGCCAAAAAAGGTTCACGCATAGCATCCTTCACGCGATTTTCGTTCGATGTTTTGTGGGGTGTCCCATCGATAGTGTACGGGGCCTTCGGCTTTACAGTTATGCTTTTCTTCGGTCTGCGGGCGTCGCTCTTAGGCGGCATCATCGCCGTGTCCCTGTTGATACTACCTATTATGAGCAGAGCGATGGATGAAGTAATAAGAATGATTCCCAGGGAGCTCCTTGAAGCGTCATATTCTCTGGGCGCAACGAAATTAGAGACCGCATTTAAGGTTGTGGTACGACAGGCTTTGCCCGGCATATTGACCGCCGTCCTGATTGCGTTTGGAAGAGGCATAGGAGATGCGGCTTCTGTAATCTTTACCGCGGGCTTCAGTGATTATATCCCTTATTCCCTGTTTCGCCCGGCAGCCACGCTGCCGTTGGCTATCTTCTTTCAGCTCGGAACGCCGTTTCCGGAGGTTCAGGAGCGGGCGTACGCCTCGGCATTCATTCTGACAGTCATTATTCTGATAATAAGCATAGTATCGAGAATTTTGGTCGGGCGATTTACCAGACACGTTGTCAGATAGGAGAGTTCGATGGATTTCAAGACCCATATAAGCGTGCGTAATCTGAATGTATTTTATGCAAACCAGCAGGCCCTGAAAGATATAACCATTGATATCCCGGACAAAAAGATAATCGCCATTATAGGCCCGTCTGGCTGCGGCAAGACCACACTGTTAAAATCGTTCAACCGCCTGATTGATTCGGTGGAAGGCGTCAGGGTTTCCGGCAAAGTTTTCGTTGACGGGGAAAACATCTTCGACCCTCGCACTGAAGTCACCCATATCAGAAAAAAGATGGGGCTTCTTGCCCAGAATCCGTACCCGCTGCCGATGTCGATTTACGACAACGTCGCTTATGGTCCAAGAATTCACGGGATAAAAGACAAAAAAAGGCTGAACCGGATAGTCGAAGAGTATCTTAAAGAGGCGAGCTTATGGGATGAGGTAAAGGACAGGCTGCACAGCCCGGCATCGAGGATTTCGGTCGGCCAGCAACAGAGACTATGCCTGGCAAGAGGTCTGGCGGTCGAACCTGAAATTATCCTCGCGGACGAGCCTACCTCCGCTCTCGACCCGAAATCCAGTCAGCGTATCGAAAAGAGCTTCCTGCGGCTGAAGAGTCAATACACGGTTATTATCGTAACACACATCCTTCGCCAGGCGAGGAGACTGGCTGACTATGCTGTTTTTCTCTACTGCGGTGAACTGATAGAACACGGACCAGCGAAAGAGATATTCGAAAATCCCAGGCAGGAAATGACCAAAGAATATATAAAAGGAATCATAAGTTAAAAAAGACGGTATTGGACCGGGCAACAACATAATCAGAGGCAATCAGGAAACGCACGAATGAGAAGGTATCAGAGAATTGTCTTGTTGACGTCGGCGGGATTAGCAACGCTTTTGTGCGGCACTGCTCTCGGTTTCGATGACGGCGATTTTCAGTACTGGACCAGTGCGGGGGCATCGGTAAAAATCAACAAAGACTGGAAGGCGGAATTCACCGAAGAGTTCCGGTTCGGCAACAAGGGAGGAAATTTATACCACCATTACTCGGACCTCGGATTTGTTTACAGCGGGCTTGCGGACTGGATAGACATCGGGCTGAATTACCGGCAAATATCCGAAAAGGATGACAGCACCGACAGATGGTATAGGGAGAACAGGCCTCATATGAACGTTACATTCAAGTGGAAAATGTGGGACCTGGCATTGAGTGACCGTAATCTGTTCGAATACCGCGACAGGGAAAACGGCAAGAGGCTCTGGCGGTATAAAAATAAGTTTACGGTGAAGCTCCCGTGGAAGCTGACGGCGTGGAAACTGCAGCCTTATTTTGCGGACGAGGTGTTTATTAACCTCGATAACGAACATTTCAACCGTAACAGGTTCTACGCCGGAGTTTCAAAAGAACTGGG
>CAZFHM010000127.1:0-7026 GCA_964518825.1 uncultured Pirellulales bacterium | reverse complement strand
TTCGTCGCGACAGGAACCATCCCAGTATTATCCTGTGGAGCATCGGCAACGAAATTCCTGAGCAAGACAATACCAATGCGTACGAAATGTCCAAGCGACTTGTGGATATCTGTCATAGGGAAGACCCGACACGACCGGTCACTTCGGGATGCAATACACCGGAGGCAGCAGTTAAAAGTGGTTTTTCAAAACCGCTCGATGTATTCGGCATTAATTATTCCATGCCCTTTTACCAGACTGTTAAGGGAAAGGCGAAGCTGGTCGGCTCTGAAACCACTTCGGCTGTCAGCACGCGCGGAGAGTATAATCTGGTTATGGATAGCGGTATGCTGAAAATTAAAAATGAACTGGACAACCAGTGCCCTTCTTACAATGATACCACAGCGGAATCAACGCTTAAGGCAATAAAAGACGCGTCCTGGGTTGCTGGACAATTCTTATGGACGGGTTTTGATTACATCGGAGAACCCTCGCCTTTTAGCTGGCCATCAGTCAGTTCTTATTTCGGTATTGTGGATTTATGCGGTTTTCCAAAAGACCGCTATTACCTTTACCAGAGCCAGTGGACGGACAAACCAATGATTCACATTCTTCCACACTGGAACTGGCAAGGTTTCGAGGGGCAGGAGATACCGGTCTGGTGTTACAGCAATTGTGAGTCGGTGGAATTGTTTTTGAATGGAAAGTCCCTTGGCGAAAAGAAATTCTGTGATACAGAGGATTTACATTTACTATGGAAAGTTCCCTACTCTCCGGGAACATTAAAAGCTGTTGCAAAGAACAACGGGAAAACAGTGTGCACGGACGAAGTACAAACTGCAGGTACTCCGTTTAAAATAATGCTGACGCCGGATCGTACCGAAATCAGTGCCGATGGCGAGGATCTTTCGTATGTCAAAGTCGAGATTGTAGATCAGAAAGGTCGTGTCTGTCCCAACGCCGACAACCTTGTAAAATTTAAAATCAAAGGCGAGGGCATTATTGCCGGAGTGGACAACGGTAATCCTATTAGCCATGAGCATTTCAAAGCCGGCGAGCGAAAGGCATTCCACGGTTTGTGTCTTGTTGTGATACAGTCGAAACGTGAACAAGGTACAATCCGTCTTTCTGCAGAATCCGAAAAACTCCGGACGGCGGATATTTCAATCCAGGTAAAATAAGAAATGATCATAAGACTTAATATGGATTCAAACGATACAACTTATCTCAGAACAAGATAAGGAATAAGATTGCCCCGTATCTGAATGATATCCAACTGAGACATTGAATATTCTATGACAAGCGCCTTTAGTTCGGCTATCGAAGTATAATATTCTCTCGATACCCGACTAAGGGCAACCAGTTCGATCTGTCGGTTCTTTACGGTTTTTCCCGCGCTCACCTCGGCGGCAGAAACAACTGTTGCGTGACAGAGGCCTTTAATTGGCTCAAAATCCCTCGCCCTTTGATATTTACACGCTGCTAAAATGACGATACAATAGAAGATTAAGGTAATTTTCAGCCTTTAAGATTAGGTAATCTGAAGATGACGAAAATCGAACTATATGACACAACGCTGCGTGACGGGATGCAGACCGAAGGTGTGAGTTTCTCGCTTGCCGATAAACTTGCAATCGCCAAATGCCTCGATGATTTGGGTCTCGATTACGTCGAAGGTGGATACGCAGGGTCCAATCCGAAGGAAATGGAATTCTTCAAAGAGGCGCAGAAGGAAAAATTTAAGAGCGCCAAACTGGTGGCTTTCGGCAGTACACGCCGGGCAACTACGAAGGTCGAGGACGATGCGTTGATACAGTCGGTCCTCTCGACAAAGGCATCGGTTGCGACCCTTGTGGGTAAGACCTGGGACTTCCATGTCAAGAACGTACTGCGATGCTCGCTCGATGACAATCTCAATATATGCTCGGAATCCGTCAGGTACGTCAAAGAAAAAGGGCTGGAGGTAATCTTTGACGCCGAGCATTTCTACGATGCGTATAAGAACAACGCCGAGTACGCGATGCGGGTTTTGACCACTGCGGTCCAGGCCGGTGCGGATGTGCTGGTGCTGTGTGATACGAACGGCGGGACTATGCCTGAGGATGTGTACCGGATAACCGAAGCGGTGTGTAAACAATTCAGCGGCGTCAGGGTCGGCATCCACGCCCACAACGATTCGGATTGTGCTACAGCTAATACGCTGGCTGCGGTGCGGGCCGGTGCTGTACACGTGCAGGGAACTCTGAACGGCCTGGGAGAACGGTGCGGTAATGCCAATCTGTGTGCTGTTATACCGAACCTTGCATATAAAATGGGGTTTAGTGTGCTAAGCACTGAAAAGATAAAAACACTGACAGAAGCATCGCGATTCATTTTCGAGATATGCAATATGTCGCCTGTGATGAATATGCCTTATGTCGGAGAAAGCGCTTTTGCCCATAAAGCGGGGCTGCATGTGGACGCCCTGCGCAAGAACAGGCAAACATACGAACACATAGACCCCGAATTAATCGGCAACGAGCGTCGATTTCTGGTTTCCGAACTGAGCGGCAGAAGCAACGTACTTGCCAAGCTCGAGAAAACCAAGATAGCGGAAGATAAGAAACTTGCCCGCAAAATTCTCGAGAAGGTTCAGGACCTCGAGAACGAAGGGTATCAGTTCGAGGCGGCCGACGCCAGTTTTGACCTGCTTGTAAAGAAGGTGATGGGGACATATAAACCGGCCTTCGAGCTGGAGAAGTATCATGTTACGGTGGAGCAGGAGTCGAACGGGCAACTAGTGACCGAGGCTACTGTGAAACTGAGGGTCGACGGTGTGGTGGAGCACGTTGTCGCAGAGGGGGACGGCCCGGTCAACGCGCTGGATGCGGCACTGCGGAAATCGCTGGAGAATTTCTACCCGACTATAAAGGACGTCCGACTCATTGATTATAAAGTGCGTGTTGTCAATGCCAGGGCCGGGACGGCGGCGAAGGTCCGAGTAATAATCGAATCACGCGACCGCGAATCAACGTGGGGGACGGTCGGGGCTTCCGAAAATATCATCGAGGCAAGTTGGCAGGCACTCGTTGACAGCGTTGAATATAAGCTGCTCAAGGATGCCGGGTGAGTGGACATAACTTTCCTGCCCGATATTTATGGGACGCTCCGGCAAATCCACCGACTATTCCAGACCCTGATTTATCGGGACGAAACGGCAATATGTTAAAGTCCCGCATTAAATAAGGGAAAAGCCTTAGTTCAGCGATAATAATAACTTGCCGATTATATCTCCATAGACAACAAGACAGATTGAGCGGTCCCGGCTTGTGTTGTCTTGAAAACGGAATTATATCGTGCCAGGCGAAAATCGGCACGGAGAGCTAATTGGCAGCTCGAGTCAAATGAACATTTGCGGCACGTATTTGGGTTTAAGGGTATAAAGATGGAAGTGGGAAAGATGTCGGTAGTTTTGCTGGTCGAGGACGACCCTGGTGACCAAAAGCTGATGCGTTACGCGCTATCGCAACAGGAGCTGCAAAGTCACCTTGAAATAGTCGGCACAGGAGAAGAAGCGCTGGATTACCTCGAACGCAGTGCGGAGGAAGGCAGTAGCATTTGTCGTCCGCACCTTATTCTTCTCGACCTGAATATGCCGGGTATCGGAGGCAAGGAGTTTTTGAGGCGAGTAAAGCATGACCCAAGGTTTTTTGATATACCCGTGGTTATAGTCTCTACCTCCGATGCAGCAGGCGATATACAGGACAGCTACAAGATGAAGGCAGCAGGATATATACAAAAATGTCCCAGTCCGGAAGACCTGCGACGCGTTGTGCAGAAACTGGTACGTTACTGGTTTGCAACTTCGACCCTTGTTAAAAACAATACAAGCATGGCCGGTTGTAGATGATGACCCGGGTGAATTATGCAATACGGGGATGATAAAAAGGGGGCACAAGATGGATAGATATAAAGCGGCGGTTATACTTCTGGTAGAAGATGACATAGGCGACCAGAAGCTGACTAAACAAGCTCTCTGCGGGGACAGAGTCGGAAACGAGCTGAATATAGTGAACTCGGGTGAAAAGGCCCTGGAATACCTCGAAAAGAGCAAACGAAACGAGCCGAGTTGCCCGATGCCGGACCTGATTTTGCTCGATTTGAATATGCCCGGTATGGGCGGCAAGAGCCTGCTCAAACAGTTTAGGGATGACCCATTGCTGAACCTGATACCGGTGGTGATACTGACCACCTCAGATTCGGACAGGGACGTGCTGGAGAGCTTCCAGCTGCAGGCGGCGGGCTATGTACAAAAACCCGCAAACCTCGACGGATTCAGGCAAACAATGAAAGATCTGTCTGATTACTGGTTTGTGATATGCAAACGCGTGGAGTACGACCATGATAGTGTTGCTGTCGGGGCTGGTGCATCTTAGGCATATAAACCAGTATTATAAGGGGCGGAAAAATATTACACATCTCTTAATAACGGCCGGCACCGACTCGGCTTGGTACGAAGCCTTCCGATAATATTTCTACTCAGAGTTGATATTACAGCGGTTATCATACAGCGGAATTTTGCCGATTATATAGGCGATTGGAGCCGGAAGAGCCCGACACATAACACAAGGGATACAAATTAATTTAGCCGGGCAGATAGTGCTTAAATTAAAGAACACCTCAATCAGGAATAAGCTGCTTGGCAGCTTTCTATTGGTTGCGCTATTGCCGGCCTCGTTCCTGCTGGTGGAATATCCGCTGCTTCAGTGGCGATTCTACTTGATTGAAAGCTGTATAGTCATTCTTAGTATTATGCTTGCGTTTGTGCCGGCGAATACAATCCTTAAAAACCTTCGAAAACTTCAAAACGCCGCGGGGGAAATTGCACACGGCAATTTCAAGGTCCGTGTCGATATCGATTCAGCCGACGAGATTGGACAATTGGCGCAGGCATTCAACCGAATGGCTGACGAGCTTATGAATACGAACACTTCGATACAGACTCTTGACGACCAGATGTCGCAGAGGCAGGAAGTTGAACACAAGCTCCTGCGATTAAACGAAGATTTGTGCGCGGTGGTGGACCGACTCGATGAATCCAACCGTGAACTGCAGCATCTTACTCACATGACTTCGCACGACCTTTCCGAACCGCTGAGGAAAATATGCTGCTTCGGGCGTCTTATCGAGGAATCGGCAAAAAGTAAGCTGGATGAGGATGAGCGCGAGAATTTGTGGTTCATGATAGATGCGGCAGACAGGATGCTCGAAAGAATAGACGGGATTCGCGCTTATTCGGATATAGTAGGTGAGGCGTGGCCGTCGGAATGTGTTGACCTGAAACGGGTTATCGATGAATTGACGGAAACCGAGTTTTCGGCTGTTATCAAATCCAAAGACGCGTTGATAACAATTTGTGAGCCGCTGCCTAAAGTCAATGCAAATCACTCGCAGGTGCTGCTGCTCCTTCGCCATCTTATGTCCAACGCCTTCGAATACAGCAGGCAGGGCGTAAGACCGACGATACGTATCAGTGCCGCCCGGCAGCAGGACAATATGGTGCGGGTTGATATCGAGGATAACGGTATCGGAATCACGAAAATAGATTTCAAAGTAATTTTCGCTATGTTCAAACGCCTTCATCCACAGCAAAAGCACAAGGGGGCGGGGATAGGGCTGAGCCTGTGCAAAAAGATTATAGAGCGACACGGGGGCAATATCGGCGTCACCTCCGAACCCGGCAAAGGGGCTACATTCTGGTTTACGCTGCCCGCGGCACAATCACAGTATAAAAAACAGAACAAATCGCAAAGCACCACTGCCGCCGGTTAAGAACAAACCTTTTTTTGGCTGTTTAGTGGGTGTATTTTCTAAACTGCTCGATGAGTTTTCTGGTATATGAGCCGGGTTTGCCGTCTGATATGACAGTTTCATCGAATTTGACTACGGGGACAATGTCTTTGGTGCTTACTGCGAGGAACAGCTCATTTGCCGATTTGGCATGGTCGGGTGTTATGGGTTTTTCAATAACCGACATGTCGATGCTCTTCGCCGCCCTCAGCACGTAGCCTCTTGTAATCGACGGAAGGATGTTGGAGGTAAGCGGTGCGGTTCGAAGAGTATCATTCAAAACGGCGAAAAAACTCGAGCCGGCGCCCTCGGTGATAAAACCATCTTCATTAACGAGGATTGCTTCTTCACAGCCTTTTTTCGCCGCGTCCTGGCGGGCAAGGACATTGGCAAGCAGGTTCAGCGATTTGATGTCACACCGTTTCCATCGCCAGTCGGGGAAGGTCGAGACGGCGATACCGTCAGCCTTGGTCTTGCTGTTGTCGCCTAATGCGGTGACGGTCAGGAAAAAATTTGGTTTGATATCGTCGGACCAGTTATGACTTCTGGGGGCTGAGCCGCGGGTGATGTGAAAGTATATTCTGGCGTCGGCAATATTCGCCTTTTCGAACGCATCGAGCACGCGGGCCCGCACGTTGTTAATATCGACGGTGTCAATATCGATAGCTGCCAGGCTGTTGGAAAAGCGTTTTAAATGGTCATCGAGCGCGAAAATCCTGCCGTTGTAGCTCCGCAGGACCTCATAGACTCCGTCGCCGAAGTAAAAAGCACGGTCGAGGTATACAGGCTCGAGCTTCTCGTAGGGTACGATTCTGTCGTCAATCATCGCTATCTGCATGGCTGCTCCTGTCCACGAGGGGGTGATTTTAACGCGGCAGAGGCTGCAAATACAGAAAATTGTGCCGATTTTGCTTTACAGCGGCCGGGCAGGGGCATATACTACCCCGCTCAATAAATTTGTCAGATTTAAACGAGGAATCGTATGATGTACGCGGTTATCGAACAAGGCGGTAAGCAATACAAGGTTGCTCAGGGCGATTGTATAGATATCGAGCTGACCGAAGTGGCGCCGGATGCCCGGACCATCGAGCTGGATAAGGTGCTGTTTGTCAATGACGGTGAGAAGGTTAAGATTGGTACGCCTTATGTCGACGGGGCAAAGGTCATCGCCTCGTTCAGCGAAACAACGGCCGAATCGATAGTTAAAGGACCTAAGCT
>CAZFHM010000126.1:0-7030 GCA_964518825.1 uncultured Pirellulales bacterium | reverse complement strand
AGATTAGCCTATTGGTGAAGTTGCGGGTTCGTGTTAGAATATCAGCTCAGGATTCGATATTGAGAGGATAAGCTGACGATGCTGCCTTTAATACTGCTGCGACACGGCGAGAGTATATGGAACAGGGAGAACCTGTTTACCGGATGGACCGACGTCGGTCTGACCGAAAGGGGAATTCAGGAAGCAAAAGGAGCGGCCCAGCTTCTTATACAGAATCACTACTCGTTCGATATGGCTTTTACCAGTGTGTTGAGGCGTTCGACTGATACACTTGAGATTGTCCTTGAGGGGATGGGTTTACTGGACATACCTGTTGAGAAATCGTGGCGGCTGAATGAGCGTCATTACGGTGCACTGCAGGGACTCAATAAATCACAAACGGCTGCGAAGTACGGCGAGCAGCAGGTGCATATCTGGCGACGAAGCTACGACGTGCGGCCGCCGGCCCTGGCCGATGACGACCCCCGCCTGCCGTCACTCGATGAAATCTATAAGGATGTCGAGCCGGCGTTACTGCCCCGGTGCGAATGTCTCAAGGACGTAGTGGAAAGATTTCTGCCTTACTGGGAAACTGAAATTGTACCGGTCCTGAAAAAAGGCAAACGAGTGCTCATCTGTGCGCATGGCAATAGCATGCGTGCGCTGGTGAAATATCTCGATAACATTGCGGACGAGGAAATAGCGGGTCTGAATATTCCGACGGGTGTGCCGTTAATATATGAACTTGATGAGCAGTTACGGCCGATGAGGCACTATTATTTGGGTGATGCCGAGGAAATAGAGCGAAAGACCCGACAGGTGGCGAATCAGGGCAAGGCAAAGTGATGATTTGGGGTCGGCGCTGCCGATATAGCTGTAATGATGACACGAGAAGAGCTTGTAAATCAGCTTACGCATACGAAGAACAATTATATCCTGGGGCTGGCCGCGCTTTCGATTTTCAATTCGGGCCAGGCTGAGCCGTTATTGGAACGTCAGGCGGCGGCGTTCGGTGATTATACGGTGACCTTTGACCAGGTGGCCGAGCTGCTGAAAAAAAAGCCCGACCACGGAATTGTACTTGGCGAATTCAATAAGATGCTCATGCGGACGACCGTCATAGAATCGTTCGAGCATATAAAGGAATACTGCCAGAATACGAATCAGTATCCGCTGCTCAAGCAGCAACAGTGGTATGAATTCGCGCGCATAATTCGCAATTTCCTTTCACATAATTGTCGCTTTATCCTGAACAAGTACGACCGGGCGCGCATGCCGATAAAATGGGGTCAGCTCGAGATAACCGAACGGATGCACGGCAGGGGGCTGGAGGCCGGCTCGTTCGGGAACATCGAGACGTGGGAGCTGTTTCAGCAATTTGTGACCTTCGTTGAAAAAGAGCTTAAATAACCTTCCCGCGGAGGGGCATTTCCGAAATCACGTCGAATTGGGCCAAATTCAGTTGCCTGCAAAGGGGAAAATCTGTATAAAGATGTGTTTGGGCTGTTCATAGAGGTCCGGGGCGTCAGCCTTGCAGGCTTCGAGCAATCTTTTATCAAATTATTATTACAGGGCAGGCAGAACATGACGCGAAAAATGGTAACAATCGACGGGAATACGGCTGTGGCACACGTGGCGCACGCGACTAACGAGGTCATAGCTATTTATCCAATTACGCCCAGCTCATCGATGGGTGAAATCGCGGACGCAAAGACCGCAAAGGGCGAAAAGAATATCTGGGGCACGGTGCCTTCGGTTACCGAGATGCAGTCGGAGGCTGGTGCGGCGGCGGCGATTCACGGTGCACTGGCGACGGGGGCGCTGACGACGACGTTTACGGCGTCGCAGGGATTGCTCCTGATGATTCCCAATATGTACAAGATTGCCGGCGAATTGCTGCCGACGGTGTTCCATATATCGGCAAGGTCGCTTGCATGTCAGGCGCTGTCGATATTCGGCGACCATTCGGACGTGATGGCGTGCCGGCAGACGGGATTCGCAATGCTGTGCTCGGGCAGTATCCAGGAGATTATGGACCTCGCTCTGATTAGCCAGCAGGCGACGTTAGCTTCGAGTGTGCCGTTCCTGCACATTTTCGACGGTTTCCGCAGCAGCCATGAGATACAGAAAGTCGAGCAGCTTACATTAGATGATATGCGTGCGATGATTGACGATGAGCTAATCGCTAAGGTCAGGGCCGGGGCGCTTTCACCGGATAGACCCATGATTAGCGGCACGGCCCAGAACCCGGACGTCTATTTCCAGGGACGCGAGACCGTCAACAAGTATTACAACGCGACGCCTGCAATCGTGCAGGAGACTATGGACAGGTTCGCAAAAATCGTCGGCAGGCAATATCACCTGTTCGATTATGTCGGGGCCAAGGATGCGGACAAGGTCATCGTCATTATGGGCAGCGGCGCCGAAACAGTACACGAAACGGTCGAATCGCTCAACGGCAAAGGCCAGAAGCTGGGTGTTATAAAGGTCAGACTGTACAGGCCGTTCAGCGGCAGGGATTTCATGGCGGCGATACCGAAGACGGTAAAGAAAATCGCGGTACTGGACAGGACCAAGGAACCGGGCTGTGTCGGCGAGCCGATGTATCTCGATGTCCGAACGGCTATCGGAGAGGCAATGGATGCCGGACAGACGAGCTTCGAAAAGTATCCGGTTGTTGTCGGCGGCAGGTACGGCCTGGGCTCGAAGGAATTCACGCCGGCGATGGTGAAGGCCGTGTTTGATAATCTCGACGCGGCTAAACCGAAAAACGGCTTCAGCGTTGGTATTATCGATGATGTCACCAATAACAGCCTCGACGTGGATGAATCGTTCGAACCGTCCGATGAGGGCATTTTCAGCGCGATGTTCTACGGCCTCGGCAGTGACGGCACGGTAGGGGCCAATCACAATTCGATTATGATAATCGGCGAGCAGACCGACAACTACGCACAGGGTTACTTCGTGTATGATTCGAAAAAGGCCGGTGCGGTTACTATTTCGCACCTGCGGTTCGGCAATAAGCTGCTTCGCCGGCCGTACCTTATCAGCAAGGCTGATTTCGTTGCGTGCCACAACCCGAGCTTTTTAGAAAAATACGACATGCTGAGCACAGCCAAACAGGGCGGGACGTTCCTGCTTACCAGCCAGTATGGGCCTGATGAGGTCTGGGATACGCTGCCGAGGGAAGTTCAACAGCAGTTAATAAATAAGAAACTGAAATTTTACGTCATCAACGCAATCAGCCTTGCTCACGAGCTTGGTCTTGGGGCGCGAATTAACGTGATTATGCAGACGGCGTTTTTCAAAATCAGCGAGGTGATGCCGCTGGACAAGGCCGTCGACGCCATTAAAGCAGCGATTAAAAAATCATACGGCAAGAAGGGCGAAAAGATAGTGCAGATGAACAACGCTGCTGTTGACGGCGCACTCGAGCGTATATATGAAGTTAAAGTTCCTGACAAAGTTACCAGCAGCAAAGAGATGCCGCCTGTTGTTCCTGATGATGCGCCGCAGTTCGTTAAAGAAGTTACGGCTGAGATTATGGCTCGCCGCGGTGATTTGCTGCCGGTCAGCAAGATGCCTGCCGACGGCAAGTTCCCGACGGGCACGACAAAATTCGAGAAACGCAATATTGCGGTGAACATCCCTGTATGGGAGCCTGAGCTTTGTATCCAGTGTACGCGGTGCTCGCTGGTGTGTCCGCACGGGACTATTCGGGCGAAGGTCTATGACCCGAAAAACCTGGCCAACGCGCCAAAAACTTTCAAGAGCGCCGAGGCCAGGGGCAAGGACTTTGCCGGTATGAAGTTCACTATTCAGGTAGCGCCGGAGGATTGCACCGGCTGCGGAGCGTGCGTTGTGAATTGTCCCGCGCTGGAAAAAGACTCAGAGAAAAAACCGACCGGCCGACACGCCATCAATATGGCGCCGCAGGAGCCGCTGAGACTGCAGGAAAGAGAGAATTACGATTTCTTCCTTTCGCTTCCTAACACAGACCGCAAGCTCTTTGATTCGGCGACAGCCAAAGGCAGCCAGCTTATCGAGCCTTTGTTCGAGTATTCGGGCGCCTGTGCCGGCTGCGGCGAGACCGCTTATGTCAAACTGCTCAGCCAGTTGTTCGGCGACAGGGCGTATATCGGCAATGCCACCGGCTGTTCGAGTATCTACGGCGGCAACCTGCCGACGACGCCTTACGGCAAGCGTGCCGACGGAAGAGGTATTACCTGGAGTAACAGCCTGTTCGAGGATGCGGCTGAGTTCGCGATGGGTATGCGGCTGACCGTCAACAGGTCTATGCAGTTTGCACTTGAACTTCTGGATAAAACGGCCCAGGACGGTTGTGTTGACAAGGTATTGGCCGATGAAATCAAGGCGACTTGCCTGGCGAACGACCCGGCGCAGCAAGCCATAGAAACTCAGCGAGAACGTATAGACAAGCTCAGGGCACAATGCCAAAAGAGTAACTGCCAAAGCTGCAAACAATTGCTGACCGTTGCGGACTTTCTTGTTCGCAAGAGCGTCTGGGCCCTCGGCGGTGACGGCTGGGCATACGATATCGGTTACGGCGGACTGGACCACGTGCTTGCCAGCGGTGTGGATATCAATCTACTGGTTCTTGATACGGAAGTTTACTCGAATACGGGCGGGCAGATGTCCAAGTCAACGCCGCGCGGGGCTGTCGCAAAGTTTGCGGCGGGAGGTAAGCCCGGACCGAAGAAGGACCTCGGTATGCTGGCGATGACTTACGGCAATATATATGTGGCCAAGGTTGCTATGGGCGCTAATCCGAACCAGACGGTCAAGGCGTTTGTCGAGGCCGAAAGCTACCCGGGTCCGTCACTGATTATCGCCTATGCTCACTGCATCGCACACGGTATCGATATGACCTATGGCTATCAGGAGCAGCAGAAGGCCGTTAACTGTGGGCACTGGCCGTTGTATCGTTTTAACCCGCAATTGAAGGAACAGGGTAAGAATCCGCTACAGCTTGACTCGAAGGCGCCGACGCTGGACCTTGCCGATTATATCTATGGCGAGAATCGTTACAGGTCGTTGCAGAAGGTAAATCCCGATGCTGCGGCACAGCTTCTGGTCGAAGCGAAGCGTGATGTCACCGGGCGGTTTGCACTGATGGAGCAGCTCGCTGCGATTAAGTGCAACGGTGACTGCGGGCAATAGAGTTAGAACAGTTTATCTTGCTCAATAATCGGCCGGGGTGTTTTTTCCAGACACCCCCGGTCTTTTTTGTGGAGGTAGGCGGTTTTTGGGGAATTTTTGGCCGTTGTCAGTCAAAACAGGGCCGGTTTTCAGTTCCAAAAGGGGCTAACTTATAGGGCAGAAAAAGACTTGAAAAGGCGAACAAACCGGCTTGGCGGGCAGTATAAGCGACGTATTGATTGGCGGAAAACCCGGCGAAGAAGAGGATGGTTTAGCACTCTGGAAAGTGCCGCCTGCCATAAGTGCTGTTTTGGCAAGCACATGCGACTGTTGTGCCCTGTGATAATCAATGGAGTTTACGCGGCAGGAGAATGGTGTATATGGTGTGTTATCGGGTCTCGGAATGGGGTGGTGAATGGACTCGCAGATACGCGTATTGTGTTGTAAGACAAGGAGTTAAAAAGTTAAGGCGGTATGTAACCCAGCCGATAGATACTTGGAAAAATAATACATACTGACAAAATAGGGGCAATCACTGTGGATTCTGGTATGGCTGGAAGTAGTAAGTGTATGATTGGAACTGGGCATAGTAGGGCGGTATGGATATTTGTGTGTGCTGTCGGCTTCGCTTTGTGTTTTATCAACGGCGGCTGTGGTGATAAATTCTTTGACCCGACACAGATAGGCCGATTCCGGCCGGTCCCGGCTGTCAACGTAATCCTGGACTCATTGGGGGTTGCAGACGAAAAGCCTTCGGAGTGGACAGGTGCGGAGGACCCCAAGCCTATAGACATTATGATTTTCGAAGACGACTACACTTTTGCGCCTGGTGATATGGTGCGTGTGTCCATTTTCGAGTTACTGCAGCAGGGCTCTACATATATCAACGATTTCACTGTTACAGAGACGGGTCGAATATCCATGCCTGAGGTCGGTGTTGTAGATGTTGCCGGCCTGACGGAATCACAACTGGAGGAAGAAATAAAGCAGATTTTGTCGCCGCGTATCCTGAAGGAGCCGCTGGTAACGGTTATTGTATTGTCCTCGGAACGTCGTGTGTTTTCGATACTGGGTAATGGTGTTCAGAGATCCGGCCGTTTTGGGATACCTCGTTATGACTTTCGTTTGAATGATGCACTGGCTGTTGCAGGCGTGGCTGCCCAGTTTAACATTAGTTACATTTATGTCACAAGGACTGTGACCAGCAGGGACGTAGCATACGGCCAGTACGAACAGCCCGGTCAGGAACCGGCGGATGAGAAGCAGATAGATATTCCTGAAGACCAGATGCTCGAGATAATAGCACCCCGTGCAGAGGTTCAACGGCCGGCGTCGCGTCTTGTGATTACAACAGCGGAGATGGCTACGGACATAGACGGCCTTTTGGGGGCGGCGCTTCCGGCAGGGTTCGAAGATGAGCAGGCCTGGACTGATGACTATACGACTGATGAGCAGGCAGGTATTTCGACAGGACCGGAAATCCAGACCGAGCCCGGCAGGGTCGAGTGGGTATTCAGGGACGGCAAATGGGTCCCGGTAACGGTCGGCAGGCCTGCACCGCGAGAGAAATATACCAAAGTTTTTGAAGAGCCGACGAGCACAGAACGACCTCGGGCACAGATACCGGAGGAATTTGACTGGAGTCAGGTCGGTGCCGGTGGTGTGCAGACAAGGGTCATCAAGATACCGTCAGACAAACTTTCGGGCGGTGACCCGAGATATAATATTGTAGTAAGACCCGGTGATACGATACATGTGCCACTTGATGTAATCGGCGAATTTGCTATTATGGGTAACGTCAATGCTCAGGGTTATATAAACCTTACGGGGCGGCCAATGACCCTGAAGATGGCTATTGCCGCGGCAGGAGGTCTGGGCCCGTTGGCCTGGC
>CAZFHM010000125.1:0-7339 GCA_964518825.1 uncultured Pirellulales bacterium | reverse complement strand
CTCACGGTCGTCCTGTCCTTCTATCTTAAACGCCCCCATCGAAAAAAACGCCTGTGTGGTAAGCATACTAATCAGCGCAGCCAAATCGCCTTTCGGCAAAGGCCCATGACGTCGCTCGCTCTGCTCTTCTTTTTTCTCCTGCTCTTCCTGCTCAGCCAGTACATCTTTTTCCTTCTTAGCTTCTTTCTTCCAGTCCTCGTCAACGATGATTTTTTTGTCGTCTTTTTTTTCTTCTTCAGCCATTGTCAACCTCCTTCGGCTTTAATTCAGTATTCAGCATTCAGTATTTCTGTGTCCTGTATTCTTTTTACTTCCGGTATTTCTTCATCTGCCTGTCGATGTCTCTCTTTGTCTGGCGTTCTGTAATTGATTTTCTCTTGTCGTATTGTCTTTTGCCTCTGGCGAGGGCAAGCTCTGTTTTTGCCAGACCTCGGCCGTTGAAATATATCCTCAGCGGAACCAGTGTAAAACCCCGCTGCTCGAGTTTGGTGCGTATCTTCAGTATTTCGCGCTTGTGCAGCAGCAGCTTTCTTTTCCTGACCGGCTCGTGATTATTGTCCCCCGCCTGCTCATACAGGGCGATAGTTGCTCCGAACAAAAAGCATTCGTCGTTGATTATTCTCGCGTAGGAGCCGTTAAGGTCCGCGTTATGCTCACGCAGCGACTTGACCTCCGAGCCGACAAGCGACAGCCCCGCCTCGATTTTCTCTGCGAGCTCGAAGTTGTGATAAGCCTTCTTATTGACCGCGACCGGGCCTTTGCTTCCTGTCTTTTTATCCTTCTTTGTCGACATTCGCCCTATCATAGCCCGGCGGCAGTGCTTTTGCAAGCCGACACAGAAGCTGTAAGTCAGGGCATTGTCGTGGCTACTTAATCAGCCGCCACGAAAACGGATAGCGATAATGCTCACCGTTGTTGGCTTTGATTGTGGCAATGACGCAGAACACAATATCAACTATCGCAACAACAGGCATGAGGAAAAAGCCAATGCCGCACGTTATAAATCCTAAAATAAACGTCGCGACCATCGCAATCAGCACTGTAATCTGAAAGTTGACAGATTCTTTGCCCTGCTCATCGATAAACTGATGCTCGTCTTTTTTTATCAGCCAGATGATGAGCGGCCCGAGAAATGCAAGCGGGCCAACGAACACGATTGCAATCGCCAGCAGGTGACACAGCATCGCCATTGTCTTGGCGTCTTTGGGGATTTCAGCTGCCGCCGGCGACGCCTGCTGAGGTGCTTCAGGACCCTGAGACTGTTGAGGTTTTTCTTCTTCTGCCATAGTGTTGCTCCCTGACACTAAAAACATTCGTACTTTTGAACAAGCTGCTACTATTATACAGCCCGTCCGGCCCGGTCAAGAAAAATCCGACCCCGGCGGGGTGACTATTTTCGATTGACTATTCGCACCCGAAAGCGCTCAATAGCCTGAAAGATTGAATAGAAAATTTCTGGTCTCAGATATGGATTTAACTGAAAACGCACCAGCGGCGCTGGGACTTACGGCACTGGCCGGTATCAGCACCGGCTTCGGCAGCGCCATCGCCTATTTCATAAAAAAGCCACGCATCTCATATCTGGCTTTTGCGCTGGGACTATCGGCAGGGGTGATGATTTACGTATCGTTCGTCGAGCTGCTGCCTTTAGCCGCCGAGGCCATCGGCCAGCTTTGGGCCGTTGTGGTATTTTTCCTCGGTATCGTCTTTATCGGCGCGATAGATTTTCTCGTACCCGAACAGGAGAACCCGCACAACTACCAGGGCATGGCCGAACCCGAAGCGCCACAACAGGACCGTCAGCTTATGCGGACAGGCATGCTTACCGCTCTGGCCATCGGCATCCACAACTTCCCCGAAGGACTGGCAACCTTCGCAGCGGCGCTTAGTGACTTGAGACTCGGAGTATTTATCGCAATCGCAATTGCCATACACAACATCCCGGAGGGAATCGCCGTTTCGGTCCCTATCTATTATGCCACCGGCAGCAAGCACAAAGCCTTTGTATATTCGTTCCTGTCGGGCGTTTCCGAGCCCGTCGGCGCACTAATCGGCTATCTGGTTCTTATGCCGTTCCTGTCGCCGGAACTGCTGGCCGGAATACTCGCTTTTATCGCAGGGATAATGATTTACATTTCGCTCGACGAGCTGCTGCCCGTAGCTCATCGCTACGGACACGGCCACCTGGTCATCATAGGCATCGTTATAGGTATGGCTATTATGGCCGTCAGCCTGCTTATGCTCTGACCAGGCCCCGCACAAAAATCGAGAATTATTTAGAAAAATGTAATGTTTATGAGCCGCGGTACGTCTGTATAATTGTAATACTGTCCAAATCGGCTTGAACGGAGCAAAGAAATGAACAAACCAAACACACAACGAATCCTGCTGAATCTGTTTATGTCAATAATCACCCTGACGGTCATTGGCTGTAATATCAATATCGGCGGCTGTTGCTGCGGCGGTCCCAACGCCAAATTCTCAAGGACCGAAGACCACGCCATCTCAGCCAATGGCATAAGTACCGTTGATGTCGATACCTGTTTCGGTGCGGTTACCGTCACCGGCGCTGAAACCGAGACCTGTCACATAGAAGCCGAGCTGACGGCCCGCGCCCCGTCCGAAGAAGAGGCTAAGCAAGTCGCAGAGCAGACCGAAATCAAAATCGAAACCGTCAGCGGTACTCTGAAAATTTTTATTGAAAAACCGTACCTGAAAAACAACCGCTCGGTAGGCGTAAGTTTCGATATCATAGTGCCTAAGTCCCTCGCAACAAAAGTACACACCTCTTTCGGCAGCGTGAAACTTTCAGACCTTTACTCCTCTGTCAATGCCGACACGAGCTTCGGTTCGATAAGCTGCTCGAATGTAACAGGCAGCGTCGATTTGAAAACCTCCTATGGCTCGATAACCTGTAAGAATATCGAATCCGAAAATCTCAAAGCCCATACGAGTTTCGGCGGTGTGGATATCGAATGTTCCGACCAGACCGGCCCGGAACTCATTGCCGATGTATCCACCTCTTACGGCGGCATCGAATTCAAAGCCCCCGCCGGATTCAGCGGCGCCGTTGACGCAAGGACCAGCTTCGGCTCGATTAAAACCCTCCTGCCCATAACCGTCAGCGGCGAAATAGGCAAGGACTCACTCAGCGGAACCGTCGGAACGGGAAAAGGCCGACTGGTGCTCAAGACCAGCTTCGGCTCAATCAAAATAAAATAGCTCTTTACGGCTTCTCTGTGCAAACCGCCTTGGCCCCCAACGCCTTAACTGGTATAATCACTGTTTCTTCGGACTGATTTTCATCAGTAGTGATTCGGGGCTAATATGGAACCGGTGGTCAAAAGCAGGAATATATGGTACATCGCAGGCCTGCACTTCGAATGCACCCAGTGCAGCCGATGCTGCTCCGGACCCGCCGAAGGAGATATCTGGGTCAGCAGACCAGAAATAAAGTTCATCGCCGATTACCTAAAAATGCCTCTCGACGAATTACGCAGCAAATATCTAAAACGCGTGGGTATCCGCTTCAGTATTATCGAAGACAAAACCACCAAAGACTGCATATTCCTCGAAAAAGTCGACGGCCGAAAGAGATGCAGAATCTATCCCGTAAGACCCAACCAGTGCAGGACCTGGCCTTTCTGGTCGAGCAATCTGACCAGCCGGAATAGCTGGAACGAAGCAACCCGGCGATGTGAGGGCGTCAATCGCGGCAGACTTTACAGCTTCGAGGAAATTGAAAAAATCCGCAAAAGCAAAAGATGGTGGGAAAATGAAGACCCCGATAAATCGGGGATTGACCGCGTCCGTAATATATACAGAGAGATTGACGAGGCTCTCGAAAATTCCCCGCAACTCACCGGCCGCTGTAGCGCCTGCGGAAAATGCTGCAACTTCGAATCATACGACCACAGGCTGTACGTCACACCGCCCGAATTGGAGTATCTTGCATATCATATCGGCCGCGAAAACATAAAACCGATGACCGACGGCATCTGTCCTTACAATGTAAATGGTAAATGCACGGTATATGAATACCGCTTCGCGTCGTGTCGTATCTTCTGCTGCACCGGCGACAAAGATTTCCAAAGACAGCTAACCGAATCGACCCTGACAGACTTAAAAAAATTGTGCCTGAAGTTTGAAATGCCGTACAGCTATCGGCAGTTGTCTGAAGTACTGAGCTGATAATAAATCGAGCGACGAGGGCCGAGCGACGAGTTAGTATTCGTCAACCGGCTGGGGTATGTAGTCCTGCGGGTCGCACAGGTTGATATACTGT
This sequence comes from uncultured Pirellulales bacterium, assembly GCA_964518825.1. Lineage (GTDB taxonomy): Bacteria > Planctomycetota > Phycisphaerae > Sedimentisphaerales > Anaerobacaceae > JBBABK01. The sequence continues at coordinate 3,054 of CAZFHM010000125.1, read as the reverse complement.
GCGGTCCCTAACAGCGTTCCGTTTTGCTTATAGAAATTATACAATCGGCCGATCTTCTCCATATCAGTCACTTCCAGGTGCTCGGCCCATTTATCGATTTCCGCTCCCCACACGATTCTCGTCCCGTCCTTTGCGTAAAGTACGATGTGCGGTTTGCTCCTGCTGCTCCTGCCGTCGAAGTTCGTCACGTCAATACTGTCAATCTCGAACATCAAAGGCTTCTCAGCAGCAACTAAGCTGTCCATTCGGTCCAGCCGATGCAGTATATCCACAGCCGCCGCCAAATCGTCCTTTTCCCAAACCTGCCCCGGCTGCGGAACTCTGTCCGACGCCAGCCCGACAATCTTCACAATCGGCAAAGTATCTATGGGTACATAATCCAGCACGACCCGTTCGGTATCGACGTAATAATTTCTACCAGCCTCGATAAGCCCTATCGGCTTTCGCCACCTGCCGCTGATTAACAGGCTGTCATGCGTCGCCTGGACGCTTACCTCTTCGAGCCACGGCACAAAAGCGGCGATATTCTGCTGAACCGACGCGGCAACCTGCTCATCGATTTTAAAATCTTCGCCGCCCGCCCGCGCCGCAGAGTATATCTTTTCCTTCAGCGCGTCATTCACCCACGCCGGTGCATCGACCAGTTTCAGCTCGCCCTGCTTATCAGCCTTGATACGCCGGTCAACGTACTGGTTCAGATATGCCAGGCCGACTATAATTGCTCCAAGAACGCCAACCATGGCCATTATCTTGAACAGCACGCCAAGACCACGTCTGGCTTCTTTGGCTTTTTTGCTCTTAAGGTCTTTGCGACCCAAAAGGCTAAATGCTCTTCGCGGTTTGTTTTTCTTTTGTCTTTTGGCCACTTGTGGAAATTTCCATAAGAGCAACGTTTTTGGTCTTTTTATAGTCGGCAAGCGCCAGGCCGACAATCCAGCCGCATAGCTCGACCATCGACACGCCAACTTTCGCGGCAGCCTTGGGCACACACGAATGTTCCGTCATACCGGCAATAGTATTAATCTCAAGTGCATACGCGGTCCCGTCGTCAGTAAGGATAAAATCAACCCTTGCTACGTGGCGACAGCCTAAACTATCGAAACATTTGAGCGCCTGTTGACTGATGTGTTCGATTAGCTGCCGGTCCGGTATCGTATCGAAAAGATACTCGGTATTATCATCGAGGTATTTCGCGTGGTAATCATAGAATCCGACCTTCGGCCGTATTTCGAGTATCGGCAGGGCCTGACCGCCCAGTATGCCGACGGTAATCTCGCGCCCCGGTATGAACTGCTCAATCATACAGTCACCGAATTCTTCCCGGCACTTTCTCGCCGATTCTAATGCAGCTTCGGCGCCGGTGATGATTTGAACACCCACACTGCTTCCGTGGGTTATCGGTTTGACAACAAACTTATCCGCCGAGCCGAACTTTCTTTGAATCTGCCCGGTACTTACCTGGTCGGTAAATGGAATTGCCTGCGGCGTGCCGACGCCTGCACAGGCGAAACGTCTCTTCGCCGCCAGCTTATCTATGGCAAGTCTGCTCGCAGCCGAATCCGAGTGTGTATAGCACAGACGTTTTTCTTCGAGGATTCTTTGCAGTTGACCGTCCTCGCCGAACTGCCCGTGCAGGCAGACGAAAAAGACGTCGATGCTTTTATCATCGAGTATTTTTAAATCGCCGGGCGAAATATCTGATACGACTACTTCATACCCGCCCTCACGCAGAGCCTTGGCGACGCATTGCCCGCTTTGAATGCTTATTTCCCGCTCACTGCTAATCCCCCCCGCGAGAACCGCAACCTTCACTTTACTTTTTATCCCGTCCATATTAAACCTGTCTTCCGCCCGCGCGCAACCAATCCTTAATCCTTTATCCTTAATCCTTTTCCCTACTCCCAGATTTCGATTTCCAGTTCCAGCTCGATATCGAACCGCTCTCTGACCCTTTGCTTGACTGCTTCGATAAGCCGGCTGACGTCTTTGCTGACGCACCCCTTTTCAGCGACGATAAAATTAGCGTGCTTTTCGCTAACCTTGGCTCCGCCGATTTGCAGCCCCTTCAGACCCGCCCGGTCAATCATTGCCCCGGCGCTCAATCCCCTTGGGTTCTTGAAGATACAGCCCGAGTTTTTTGTATTCAGAGGCTGATTATTCTTCTTGTAAATCCATATCTCTTTGACGGTGCGCATTATTTGTTCGGGGTCGGCCTGACCGAGCTCTATTTGTGCGTTAAGGATAAGCGGCGCCGTGATATTCGCCCTGCGATAATCGAATATCAGCTCAGGCTTGGACTTTTCGAACACAGACCCATCATTATCCATAAGCGTCACTTTCTCGACCACCGCCCCGATATCGCCGAAGTTTCCGCCCGCGTTCATCTTCACCGACCCGCCGACCGAACCCGGTATCCCAGTCAGCGCTTCGAGTCCCGACAACCCCTTCTGCACACAGGTCAGCACGAGCTTCGCCAGCTCCGCTCCCGCCCACGCCGTCAGTGTAGTACCGTCGAATTCCGTCAGGGCAAACTGCTCGATATCGAGTTTTATTACCGCACCCTTAACGCCCTTGTCGCTGACAAGAAGGTTCGAGCCGAACCCGAGCACCCGCATCCGAACGTTACTTTCTTTGCAGCGGAGCACGACCTGTTTTAGCTCATCGATGTTCCTCGGCTGGATAAAGTAATCAGCCGGTCCGCCTAATCCATACCATGTGGATTTTGCCAGCGGGTACTTCTCTTTAACTATCTGCTCTAAGCCGTTGAATATACTCATCTGCCACCTTCCAAATGTCGCCTGCCCCCATAGTGACGACAAGGTCGCCGCTGCTTACATTTTCCTCTAAATATTCGCAAATCGCCCCGAACCCGTCAATAAACCTTGCCTGGCTGCCCGCCGCACGTATCCGGCCCACCAGCTTTTGCGCGTTAACCAGTTCTTTGCTCAGCTCACTGTCCCGGACAAAGTATATCTGCGGCACTATAGTAACATCGGCAAGATTAAAGCTTTCGGCAAAATCATCAAGCAAAAATCTTGTCCTGCTGTACTGGTG
>CAZFHM010000124.1:0-7340 GCA_964518825.1 uncultured Pirellulales bacterium | reverse complement strand
TTCCAAAATAGTGCTTTGGTTTCTTTCGTCAAAGGTTAATCAAGTAAGGAGCACGAAAATGGAAAATTCAGAGATTATGCATTATATAAAAATTTCGTTAACTAGAGGCTATGCTCTCTTTGGACTTGTTGCATTATGTTGGATAATAATAATAATGTTAGTTATTGTTTATGGGGATGTGGGTTCATATAAAGTTGACCCTAATAATCCAAATGTCATGAGAAATGACAGACATGAAATGCAGAAAGACACTTTTGACCGATATTATTTGATTTCGAAAACACTAGTAACTATATGTTTTTTGGGCGGGATAATTGCTGTAATCCTCTACGGAATTTGGAAAAAATGGAGTTTTTTATATTTTTTAGATTAAAATAAGGACAGCTACTTATTTAGAGTGTTTATTTTTAAGGCATCATTAGAATATGACAGGAGAGAAAGATGCGGACAGTAAAGTTACAATCAATATTTATGGTTTATTTGGCTTGTGCTATGAGCTTCATCGCTTCGGCAGCTTTGGGTCAAGATTCTGTTACAGATGAGCAGTATCGAAAGGATATGAAGCAAGCGTCTGGTATTTGGCGAAAGGCTGCCAAGGCAGAAGTCGACCCTAATACATTGCTGGATTTGGCGGCTGATATCGAGAACAGATGGAAAGATACAGACCGGCAGAAGTACGGCCGATTGATGCTGAGATTAATGGCGCCCACGGTTTCGCGTGAATGACCGCGGACAATGCCCGCGGCTAAATTGCCCCCGCCGCGAGCGGCAGGGCTAACCGAATTTAACAACATAACCTCCTAATACCCGCCTTCTTTATCCTTCTTCGCCGAGGCTACGCAGGATAAGTCCGGCGACTGCTAAACAAAAACATTGTCCCTAACAACCCCGCCACTCCCGACAGACGGCGTCGGGAAGATGGCGGGGCTAAATAAAACGAAACCACCCCCGCTGGTTTGTGCCAAACCAAGACGCGAGGGCAGGTGCGGGGAAAATTGACAATCGGCAATAAATAAGGTAGAAGAACTGCTATGAATCTTTTAGCAATCGATATTGGTAACAGCAATATCCGCGTCGGTCTTTTTCTCGACGGTGAGCTCAAGAGTGTAGATTCAATACCCGGCGACGACCGGGCCAGGCTAACAGAGATTCTCACGACCGTCTGGGACCAGATACCCGTTTCCAAAAGCTCGAAAGAAGGAAAGCGCGACGGAGTTATTGTGGTCAGCTCCGTCAAGCCCGCGTGGATAGACCTCGTGCGAAAAATCGCCAAAGACAAACTGAATGAAAAGATTATGGTCATAGGTGACAATATCCCCCTGCCGATGACGATGTTCGTTGATGAGCCGCTGACTATCGGAACTGACCGTGTCGTCGCCGCCGCTGCTGCTTATGCCGTCGTGGAAGATGCCGTGGTGGTCGCCGACTTCGGCACGGCATTGACGATAGATTTGGTTGATCAGAACGGTGTATTCCAGGGCGGCGTGATATGCCCGGGGCTGGCTATGGAGGCAAAGGCGCTCAAAGACGGCACGGCCCAGTTGCCGGAAGTGGCAGTCAACAGGCCCGCCGCGCCTTACGGCAAAAACACAGCCGACGCCATTAACTGCGGACTTTATTACGCTGCGATAGGTACGCTGGAGGAAGTCATCAGGCGATACGCCGAAAAAATCGGCCGCTGGCCGCAAACAATTCTTACCGGCTCAGCGGCAAAAATCATAAAAGACGACTGCCAGTTCATAGACAATTACGTACCCGACCTGGTAGTCAGAGGAATCGCACTTGCCTATCGAAGGTATCTCGACCAGAAGGAATGAACTTTTACACAAAGTGAGGACGCATTAGTGATTAGTTGGACTATCTATTGTATTGCGGCAATTCCGGTTCTGGGGATGCTTGCTGCTTCAACAGCTTATTCCCTTCGACTAACGCCACACACAAAAGTGTTCCGCTTCGAAATCGATGTGCACAAGGTCCTCGCTTGGACGGGTAATATATTGCTGGCCTGTTGGATTGCTTTTTTGTTCTATCTACATCTGAGTCCGCCGATAGAGACTTTGTTCAAAGCGATCTCGAACCAACAATCCATCAGCAGCTTAGCCATCCGTTCTATCTTTTCAATGTTTCTCGTAGCTATGATTACGTTCACGGGGACTGCAATGGCAGCTGCATCTTTTTTCAGCATATTCATCTGTAATATTACAAAGTCAAAACGGATACTCCTCCTGATTTTGTGCCTTATACCACCGCTTTTAACTTTTGTTTCATTGTTAATCCAGCCAAAGATGGTAATCCTTCAACTCGGTTTGGGGTATTCCTTTATTGCCTGGCTAATGAATGGTGCAACGATAATTTGGGGTAAACATTCTCTTACATTCGCTTTTGCTTTAGTAGACAAGTTAGTCTACCAAAAGCAGCGGAAGAAATGCTCGGGCTTACAGCAATGAGTACTCTGGCAGCAGTAATGACCGGCAAAGGCGCCGGAGCAATCGCAACTATCACACTATTCGGAAGCGAAGCCGAGTCAATTCTCAACAAAATATTCAAACCAAAAACGAAGCCAAGCTGCTCTTTTGTTGCAGGCAAAATTCTATTGGGCGAAATCCATAATGAAAACGGCCCGGTCGATGAAGTCCTGATTGGCTGCAGGAAGCGGAATTATTTCACGATTCACTGCCACGGCAATCCGCTGATAGTAGCCGACATTATGAAGCTCCTCCAGAAACACAACGCCGAGCCTGTTGCCGCTGATAGAATACTTGCCGAAGTATCCGGCGAATCGAATTCAATCGTAATCGAAGCTAAAATAGCCGTCGCTCGTGCAAAGACGTTAGAAGCCACAAGAATAATAATGTATCAGGCCAATAAAGGGCTGAGTCAAAAGGCAGCAGGCTGGATGAATAATTCGGACCTGAAAAAAATTCAAGAACAGGCAGAAGAAATTCTGGCCCACAGCGCAGCAATAAGACCGTTGCTGTTCGGAGCAAAAATCGTCATCGCCGGACCACCTAATTCGGGTAAGAGCACGCTGCTAAATTGTCTTGCCGGAAAACAAAAGGCAATTGTCACTGAACTGCAAGGCACAACACGGGACTGGATAACCGCCGAATGTGTTCTCGGCAGGGTCTATGCGGAAATAATCGACACGGCAGGCATTAACGAAAACCTGTATTCAAACAATGAAGCGATTGAAAAAACCGCCCAGCAAAATGCAAAAGAGCTGCTCGCTACAGCGGATTTGGTTCTTCTTGTACTCGATGCAAGTGTACAAGCCGAAGCAGGTCTTGAACTCTTCGCTGAAATGCTGGCAGGCAAAAAGACTCTAACAATCCTCAACAAAACGGATTTGCCGGCGAGATTCGACCATGCGCAACTGCCTCAAAATCTCAACAACACGGTCAATATCAGCGCCAAGTCAGCAACGGGCTGTGACAAACTAATACACAGTATTGAGCAAATATTCGGTATTACAAAGTTCTATCGGCAAAGCTGCGTCTGCTTTACCGGCCGACAGGAACAGCTTCTGAGACAAATCATCGCCGCAAAAAGCAAAGAGACAGCGGTTTCAGCCATATCAGAGTTGTTAAACGGCAGGCTGTGAGTATAATCGGAAGTTTATGAAGACAGAGGCCGACAAACTGACGCCTGCGATGAAGCAGTTCCACAGGTTCAAGGAGAAATACCCGGACTGCATACTGTTCTTCCGTATGGGCGATTTCTATGAGACCTTCTACGAGGACGCCAAAACCTGCTCTCGCGTCTGCGGCCTGACCCTAACCAGCAGAAGCAAAGGCGCCAATCCCATCCCGCTGGCCGGTGTCCCCTACCACGCAGTCGACGGCTATCTAAAAAAGATGCTCCAGGCCGGGTACAAGGTCGCGGTCTGCGAACAGGTCGAAGACCCGAAACAGGCAAAAGGCGTCGTCAAAAGAGACATCGTACGGATTGTAACACCGGGGACGCTGACCGACGATATGCTGCTCGACGCCAAGAGCGATAATTTCCTTTGCACGTTTTCCCTGGGCAGAAATTCGAACGCAACCCTTAGCTGGGTCGACATTTCAACGGGACATTTCTTCGTTCAGCAGGTTCCCGAAGATAAACTGCTCGATGAAATTTTGCGATTGGCTCCGTCCGAATGCCTGCTGGCAAATCGCAGGGGGGAATTGTTCGAAGCCGAAACCCGTAAAATCACCAATCAAATCGCTCAGCTTACAAACGCAACGATTACCGAACGCCCATCCTGGTATTTCGACCCGTACCAGGCAAAACAAAGACTGCTAAAGCACTTCGGAACGACTACATTAGAGGGATTCGGAATAGCCGATGGCGACGAGACAGTATGTGCGGCTGGAGCCGTTATCGAATATCTCAACGAGACACAGAAGACAACGCTTGCGCATATACAGAGTCTGAAAAAAATCGACCGCAAGCACTACCTGCAGATAGACGCCACCAGCCTGCAGAGCCTCGAGATTCTTCGAACCATTCGCAGCGAAAGCACCAAAGGCTCACTGCTGGATTGCCTTGACCAGACGCTGACCGGTATGGGAGCACGAATGTTCCGCAACTGGCTGTGTATGCCGCTTTGCGATGTAGGCGAGATTGAGCTGCGGCAGGATGTTATCGAAGAGCTTATCGAAAAGACAAACAACCTCAGTGAAATTCGCTCACTGCTTTCGAAGATTGCCGACACCGAACGCATCGCGGCCCGGCTGAGCACCTTTAGGGCTACGCCGCGAGACCTCATAGCACTGGTCAATACACTGCGCCAGATACCGGCCGTGCGACAAATGCTGAGCGACTTTAAAGCAGACCTTGCAATTAAGCTGTCCGAAAGTTGCGACAGTATGGAGGCACTTGCCGATTTACTCGAAGCGGCAATCGATCCGGACTGCCCGGCACACACAAGAGACGGCGGTTTTATAAAACAAGAATTCGATGAGCAGCTTGACCGGCTGCGCTCGATTTCCAAAGACGGCCAAACATGGCTAAGCAAATACCAGATGCAGCAGTCGCAGGCTACCGGCATATCGAATCTGAAAATCGGTTATAACAAGGTCTTCGGATATTACATCGAGATTAATCATTCACAGGCCGACAAGGTTCCCGCCGATTACGTCCGCAAGCAGACCATCAAAAACGCCGAACGATATATTACAGACGAACTGAAAAAATATGAAAACGAAGCTCTCGGCGCAGAAGAAAAAGCATTAGAGCTCGAACAGCGGCTCTTCGAACAGGTCAGAAGTACGGCCTGTACCTACGTCAGCCGATTGCAGCAGTTGGCTGATACCCTGGCACGGATTGACTGCCTGACCGCCCTGGCCTGGCTTGCCAGACGCCGCGGTTACGTCCGCCCTGTCGTCACTAACGGCACCGAACTGGCTATAATCGACGGCAGACATCCCGTCCTTGCTGAAACACTCGGTGCTGAATTCGTACCGAATGACGTCGAGCTGGGTAATGGCAGCGGTGACGTTATAATAATTACCGGGCCGAATATGAGCGGCAAGAGTACGTATATAAGGCAGGTGGCGCTTCTGGTGCTGATGGCACAGGCCGGCAGTTTCATACCCGCCAAAGAGGCTCGTATCGGTGCGGTTGACCGAATATTCACTCGTGTCGGTGCTTCGGATGAACTGACACGGGCACAATCAACTTTTATGGTCGAGATGACCGAGACGGCCAGTATTATCAACAACGCCACAGCGAAATCACTGATAATCCTCGACGAGGTCGGGCGCGGCACGAGCACATACGACGGCCTGTCACTGGCCTGGGCGGTAACGGAGCACATCGCAACTGAAATAAAATGCAGGACGCTGTTCGCAACACATTACCACGAACTAACCGAACTGGCTGAGCTTTTTACGAACGTCAAAAACTGCAATGTCTCTGTCCGCGAATGGATGGACGAGGTGGTATTTCTGCACAAGATTATACCCGGCGGAACAGACAAGAGCTACGGAATCCACGTTGCTCGTCTGGCAGGTATTCCAAAATCCATTCTCGAACGGGCGAAGGAAATCCTTCAGGAATTGGAAAACACATTCCAGAAAGAAGCTACCGGCGAACACCTTTCGCGCCACAAGACCAAAGAGCCCGACAAAGACAGCCTATTTGTAGAGAAACACAAATCCGTTTTGGAAAAACTTTCATCCATCGACGTTAATAACCTCACCCCCATCGAAGCAATAAACCTGCTGAATCAAATCAAACAAGAAATCGATAAAACCTGAGGACAGACGACTGCCGACCGTCGTCCGGCTTAAAAAACCGCCAGGACAATACTCAATGAGATAACGGAAAGGACTGTGCTGAGTGTAACAATGGCGGCGGAAAGTTTTTCATCAGCACCGAGCTGCTCAGCCATAACGTAAGAGACCGCCGCCGTCGGGCATGCCATAAAAATAAGGGCTATCTTTGTTTCGCCGGGGCCGAGATTGAGCATAATTGCCGCCAATAAACCGGCCAGAGGCGCGATTACTATTTTTATTGCCGAAGCTGAAAAAGCCCATAGAGCGTAGCCGCCGATTTTACTTTCAACCAGTGCCGCACCGACGGCGATAAGCGCCAGCGGCAAAGATACCTGGCCGACAGATGTCAGGGTACGGGAGATTGCAAGCGGCAGAGGCGGAAAAACAAACTGATAAATCACGCCGGCCGCACAGGCCACAATAAGAGGATTTGTGACAACCTGCCTGATGAGTCTGGTAAAAACACGGCGGTCGAGCCTCTGTCGGCCCGCGAGCAATACTATAACGGCCGTGATATTATAGACCGGAATTATAAGAGCAAGGACAAGTATCGCGATGTTTTTCGTCCGCTCTGCGCTTACCGGATTGCCGTTGGAAATACTGTAAAGCAGCACCGCCAGGCCGACATAGTAAAGATTGCCGCGAAAAGCGCCCTGCACAAATGCCCCGATGGACGGGCCGGGCAGGCCAAGAATCATTGCAACAATATAACCGACCACAACACAAAGCAGCGTCCCGGCAAGGACAACAAGAAACGTCTTGCCCGCAAGCGGATAATCGTATTCAGCAGTAGCGATTTGATAAAATAAAAGGCTCGGCAGGCCGACCCAGAAAACGATATTGTTCAGCCCGGTAACAATCTCAGACGACAGAAACCTCGTTCGCCTGAGGATTGCCCCCAGGGCTATCATGAAAAACACCGGCAGTAATGTGTTTATAACTTCCATATCGATTGGCAAATCACATCAGAACAGCTACTTATCCCTGTCGTCTTTCTATGGCAGCCAGGAGTATTCCCGAGGCGATAAGCAGCCTTCGGTCAATCGGCGGCTGAGGGTCGATTATGTTCATAGTATATTT
>CAZFHM010000123.1:0-7375 GCA_964518825.1 uncultured Pirellulales bacterium | reverse complement strand
TATATCAATCATCGAAACTCCTGCCTTCCAGGAACTTTGCCAGGGCTATAGTGCCGATGAAGCTCAGCAGCGCCCAGGCCAGCCCCACGTTCAGGTAAAAATCTTTTCCGGTCACAAGCCCCATCAACCCACAGAATCCCACTATAACAATACCGAGTATATCGATAGCCACCGTTCGGTCCGGAGCGCTCGGGCCGCGACCGATGCGAAAAAGACACATAAAACAGCATGCAAACAATCCGAGGAAAAACGCTGTCATCATGTTATCCATAAGCTTGTCTTTCTATTCAAATATCTTTTCCAGAAACCATTCGAACTTACTTGCGATATGCTCTGTTGCCTGCTGAATATCCGTGCTCTTTACATTAATCCAGTGTACATACAGATACCCGTCGTCCGTCAAATCCACTGTCAGGGTGCCGGGCGTAAGTGTGATCGAGTTAGCAAGCGCCGTAATACCCGATTCGGTTTTTAATCTCGTCTTTATTTTTACTATGCCCGGGTTAATGGGCATCTGGGGATGAAGCGCCCGATAAACCACGTCGAGATTGGCTACCATCACATAATAGAAAAATACCGGAATATATAGAATGAACCAGAAAATACGGACCGGCGAGATAAACACATGATGCTCTTTCGGCAGGATATCGTGAAACAGCAGCGACACTATAGCCGCGGCTATCAGCCCTGCTATAACCACCTGCCAGTCGAGATGACCGTCGACCACAGGCCACGTCAGCAGCACCCACAGGGCAAAACCCAGAACAAAATATATTGCTCGCCTCATGTTCTATATCTCACAATTAGAATTTCGCACTGTTATTTTTGCGCAATTATATTCACCGAATAATCCAGCCCTTGCATCACCACTTTCACCGCCGGTTCGAGCACACCTGCTCTAAGCGGCTCGACCAGAACCAGAAGTCCCATCGCTACACACAATACTGCCAGAATACTCATCGCCAAAAGCATGGAGCCCTTGTTTTCTTTCACGTCTTTTAGTTTTTCCGGCAGCTCACCGAGGAACACGTACCTGTGTGCTTTCAAATACATTATCAACGTGCAAACGCTGACGCCGACAACTACCGCTGCAATCCAGTAATACTCAGCCTGTATCGCCGCAATGACGATTATCAGCTTGCTCCAGAATCCGCTGAAGGGAGGAACACCTGCTATCGAAGCCGAGGCGATTGCGCACGTCGCTCGTGTGTACGGCATCTTCTCCGCCAAACCGCCCATTTCCCTCAGCTGCCTTGTCCCCGTTGCCATTTCCACCGACCCGCTGTTCAAAAACAGCAGCGACTTGTAAACCGCATGGTTAAGAAGATGAAGCAACCCGCCTAATATCGCCAGTGACGCTACAGCCGTGTTGCCCTCTTTGGCGATTATAAGTGCGCCTAATCCGAGCCCCAGAACTACGTAACCTACCTGGCTGATACTCGAATATGCCAGCAGTCGCTTGAAGTCCCACTGGCCCAGTGCCAGCAGTGCGCCGCAAACCATGCTCAGAATTGCGAGCGTGATAATTATCCACCCTAAGGTGACTGTAACACCGAATATGTTGAAAAGCACCCGAGTCAGTGCGTAAACACCGAGCGCTTTTATCAGCACTCCCGAAAGCATCGCTGAAATCGGTGCCGGCGCAGAAGGATGAGCGTCCGGCAGCCACGCATGGAAGGGCACCAAGGCGGCCTTTAAGCCGAACCCAGCGATAAACAACCCCAGGGCAAACGTAAGGCCCATATTCATCCCGTTTGTGCTTATAGTGCGAGAAATATACGCCATATTCAGCGTTCCCGTGTTACCATAAACGAGCGCCACGCCGAACAGTATGAACATTGACGCAATACTGCCGAGCACCATATATTTGAACGACGCTTCGAGCTCCTCGTGCTCACAGCCGAATCCGACCAGGGCATACGAGGCTATCGAAGCAATCTCTAAAAACACAAACAGGTTGAAAATGTCTCCCGAAAGCACAACCCCGTTCATACCTGTCACCATCAGCATAAACAGGCACAGGTACTTCGACTTGGCTGTATATTGCTCCATATACCTGGTGCTGAACAGCATTGCCGCTGCGCTAACTACACTGATTGCCAGAATCAATAGGCAGCTCAGTCCGTCGAGCACAAGGTTGATGCCTAACGGAATCGACCATCTGCCAACTTCGTAAGTGCGCCACTGCCCGATTGTACTGACCGCCATTACCACCAGCCCAATCGTCACCAGATTCGCCAGCAGCGTCGCCGCCGATTTGCCCTTCTTGCCGAACAGCGGCAGCATAAAAGCCGTCGCCAGAGGCAGCACCACAAAAACAGGCAGAGGTACCGTCATCCTTTCAGTCTCCTAATCTCCGTGATATCGAAGGTGCCGTACTTCTCGTAAGTTCTTATGCATATCGAAATCATCAACGCCAGCGAACCCAGGCTGATAACTATCGCCGTCAGCACCAGCGCCTGGGGCAGCGGGTCGACCGCATGCGACAGGAAAGCATTTGTAATATTATTGCCTTCGGTTAGATACTCCCTGTCGACAATCGGTGCGATGCCGTCCCAGCGGTAGCCTAACATAATCAGAAACAGATTCACCGCGTATTCCATGACCAGTATACCGACGACAATCTTGACCATATTCTTTTTCACGACCGCACAATACAGCCCAATCACGAATAACAGAAAACATAGCGCATACGGCATAAGTTTTACTCCTTTTTGTCCGCCGGCGATTCAGGCCTGAAGATTGAAAGTGTAAGAATCACCAGAAAAAGCGAAGCGCCGACCTTAAGGCCTATCGCGATATTTGACAATGGTATGGTGCCTGCACTGACAAGCCGTAATGCCGTTTCATGTCCGGCCTCAACATCCTGCTGCAGGTAATTGTAGAAAAACGACGCCGCTCCATAAAACAATCCTACCAGCGCGACAGCTATAAACAATAGCGCCCCGGCACAGTCAAACTTCGATGCAATGCCCAGCGACAAATTCTCTTCCGCGGATTTCCCTCCGAATGCGAGCATCAAAAGCACATATGAGGAAGCCAGAATAACCCCGCCGGCAAAGCCGCCGCCGGGCGTAAGGTGTCCGAACAGGATTATATAAATACCGAAAAGAAAAATCAGCACCTTGACCCAACTACTTATCGTCTTGACTATAATGGTCATGCCGTTCATATGTCCGCTTCCTCCAGCTTCTTTCGTGCCTTCTTACGAAGTATTACAGTCGCCCCGATAATAGAGGTGAACAGCACCGTAGCTTCACCGAGCGTATCGTATGCCCGAAAATCGAGTATGACAGAGCTTACAATATTCGCCGCTCCCGTTTTCGCCAGGCCTTCTTCGAGATACGTTTGCGACGCAGGCTCGGCCGTCCGAGTAAATGCTGCAACTCCGAATGGAGGCAGCGTCTTGAGAACTTCGATACCTGCCAGAAAGATTACAAACACAATCACCACCGAGACTACCGTTCCGAAGAACTCCCTGTCGCCGGCGATAAAGGTTAAATCTCGCGCTATAGTGGCCCTGATAAGGATTATCAGTCCTAACACTTCAACCACAATCTGAGTTATAGCGATATCCGGCGCACGCAGAAACAGAAACATCAGCGATGCTCCAAATCCTATCGCTCCTATACATATCACGGAGCTCAGCAGGTCCTTGGTCTCTACTGCAATCAGGGCGGCTATCAGTATAAAGAGCAGCATAAGGTAAAACAGTACCATGTTCACCTCACCAAATATTCTTGCAGACCGTATAAATAATCAATAATAACCCAAGAGTCACCCATGTTAAATACCTCGGTAATATACCATTATGCAGTCGCTGCAGCAGTTCCGTTATAGTCAGGCCGACCCTGCCTGCCTGGTCGTACAGGTCGAACCAGCCTTTCTCCTGCTTTGAGTAAAGCTGTTTCAGACCGCCCATTCGGCTGACCGTCTTGTAAAAGTGTGTTCCCGGTATGACCATCTTTTCATTCTCAATCGATTCACCGCAGTACCACGTTTTAACCTCTCGTACTCTAACGGCCTTTTTACCTATCAGCCAGATAACAAATCCAATCGCCAGTCCGACGATAAGCAGAACAGTCGCAAGGCCCGACTGCCAGTCGCTCATCGTAACCTGCTCGGCTTCCAGTGAAAGAGCAGGATAGAGGAACCAGCCGAGTATATCCTTATAGAACACACCTAACAAAACGCAAAGCGCCGCCAGAACCGCCATCGGCAGCCACTGAATAAACGATGCTTCCTTTACCTCAGTAAGGGCGTCTCTCTGCCGTGACAGAAATACCGAATGGAGTACCTTGACGAACGACGCCAGCGTCAATGCACTTCCGAACATAGCACAGGTAAACCAAACAGGCCATAGTGTCGCCGCTGTACCTGCCTGCGTGCGCATATCGATTACGCCCTGGTAAACCATCCATTTCGATACGAATCCGTTAAACGGCGGCACACCCGAAATACTCAGGGCCGCTATCAGGCAGCACATAAATGTAATCGGCATCTTTTTGCCCAGCCCGCCGAGCTCTTCAAGCTCAGCCGTCCCCGCGCTTTTCTCCACCGCTCCGCCGCACAGGAACAGGCAGCTCTTATATATGGCATTGTTCAGCATATGAAAGATACCACCAACCAGCCCGACCGTTGTTCCTGTTGCGATACCGAGAATCATATAGCCGACCTGGCTGACCGCATGATAACTGAGTAGTTTTTTGAGGTTATGCTGGACCATCGCAATCATCACCGCCGCGACAATCGTCACCGCTCCGATTATTGCCAGGACCAGCCGAAGTGCTGCCGTAATTTCGAAAAGCTGCCGTACTATGACGACCAGAAGATAAATCCCAAGTAGTTTATCTATTGCGGCAGGCAGCAGGGCCATCACAGGAACCGGCGCATACTCACCGCTGGTCGGTATCCACGTATGCATCGGCATCGCCCCGGCCTTGGTAATTGCCGCGACCATCAGTAATAGAAATGCCGTTATTGAAACCGCTGAATTTGCCGCGACGTTTATCCCGGATATGACAAACGTCCCCGACACCAGCCACAGCATCGCAATCCCCAAAAGCAAGGTGCCGTCCGACGCGCCTATCATCGCAAAGCTCTTGGTCCCTGCGAAGTTCGAGTTCTTGCCGCCCACAACAATCATTATATACAAGGCCGCTGTAACAATCTCCCAGCAGATAAGCAGGACAAGCAAATGGTCCGCCAGCAATATCCCCGCCGAACCGCCTATCGTCAGCAGAATCGAACCGTAGTATTCGCTCTGACGCCTGACTTCAGGCCCGATTGCCTTTAGAGAATAAAATGTAATCAAAAATCCGAACCCGCACGCCGCCATCAGGATGTACGAGCCTAATTTTGTTGCTGTAAGCATAAGACTAAGCTCGAATGCACCTATCTTCAGAATGCTCGCCGAATACGCCTCGGGCGGTGACGTCACGATACGGATAGCTATGTACAAAGCAACTGCTGAAATCACTATCGCGATTATTTTCGATATCTGCTTAAATCTGTTAGGCACGAACAGCAGGATAAATCCCGCTATCATCGGCCCTGCAACCAGTAACAGCATCGCCGGTATATTCTCCAACTTATTCGTCCTCCAGCTTTATCTCTTCTACGCCCATCTCTTTCCTCAGTCTCGCCGTCTTTTCTCTGCTCAATCGCAGCAGCGTCTCGTAATCGTGCACCATCTTTTTCTGGCCGTCCACAACCGCGATTCTTTCCGTACAGCTATAACACGGGTCCACCGCCGCAAGTGTTATTGTCACATCAGCTATACTCTGGCCGATACACGACGCCTTGAATGAAGGCACATTGACGAAGCTTGGCGCCCGCATCTTGTGTCTGACAGGGCGATTACCCCCGTCGCTGCGAACATAATGGAATGTCTCACCCCGCGGCGCCTCGGCGCGACCGCATCCTTCGCCCGCCGGTATCTCTTTTACTTCTGTCGTAATCGGCCCAGCCGGCAGTTTTTTTACCGCCCGGCGAATTATCTTGACCGCTTCGAGGACCTCCAGCAGCCGCACAACCACTTTGGCAAAGACGTCTCCCTCATCCTGCACTATCATTTTCCAGTCAACCATTTCGTACGCCGCATAAGGGTCGTCCCTGCGAACGTCGATTCCGATACCACTGCCCCGCGCAGTAGGGCCCGTAACAGCATAACTAATCGCGTCTTCTTTCTTAAGAATCCCGACGCCCTTTAAGCGAACGTGCAGCACCGGGTCATCCAGCACCGCCTTGGTTAGCATCTCCGTCTTTTTTTCTAATTTGTCCAGCTCCCGCAGTATCTTCGGCCTGACTTCATCCGGTATATCTTCACGGCAGCCTCCGACTCTGACGTTGCCGTAGTTGTTGCGGTTGCCGGTTATAATCTCCAGCAAATCAAGCACCGGCTCACGATATTTCCACGCCCACATAAACACCGTATCGTAACCGATGAAATGCCCCGCTAAACCGAACCAGAGAAGGTGGCTGTGAATCCGTTCAAGCTCGTTGATAATCGTCCGGACATACAGCGCCCGTTCGGGCGGCTTTATACCAGCCAGCTCCTCCACCGCCTGGACGTATGCCAGTGGATGCGACGCCGAGCATATCCCGCAAATCCGCGAGACCAAATACGGTACCTGGTCAAACTGCAAAGTTTCTGCAATTCCCTCCATGCCACGATGGTTGTATGAAATCCTCACATCTATATCCGTCACCGTTTCGCCGTCCACCGTCAACTGGAAAAATTCCATCTCTTCCTGCAGAGGGTGGAAAGGTCCGACCGCCAGAACAGGTTTACAGATTTTCTTTTTCATTTCTTTCTTTCTTTTCTCAACGGGTACACACCCTCAGGCCAGTCATCCGCCAAAATCAGCCGCCTCATATCAGGATGTCCCTTAAACTCAATTCCCAGCTCATCATGTACTTCTCGCTCTATCCAGGATGCTGCAGGCAGCAGATTCGCCAGTGAATCGACGCTCGGATTGTTCTTGTCCCGTACCAGCGACTTGACCGTTATCACGCAGCCGAGCTCGTCGTATGCAAAGTGATACAGAATCTCGAAATAATTGTCCGAATCGATACCCGTTGCTATCACGAACCGGCAACCTAAATCCTCGTACAAAAACTTGCATATACCAAAGGACTTCTCCGACTCACACGTCAGGTATATCCTCTTGTCTGTGGTCTTATCTACTGATATGACCTTGTCTTTCAACGCCTGCAGGCTGTCATCAAGTTCTTGTAGTTTCATTTATTTTTACCTGGATTACAGAGCCGACCATGCCTTAACCACTCCCGAAATCATCGCTTCGGGCTTGGGCGGGCATCCCGGCACGTATGCTATAATTGCATTGGGGTCTATTTCCCTGATTATTTTGTC
>CAZFHM010000122.1:0-7444 GCA_964518825.1 uncultured Pirellulales bacterium | reverse complement strand
CTGTGCGAGATTGTAAAGGCAAAGAAGGTCGATATCGGTTTTGCCCAGGACCCTGATGCCGACAGGTTGGCGATAGTTGATGAAAACGGTAGATATATCGGCGAAGAATATACGCTCGCCCTCGCGACAAAGTATGTCCTTAGCAAACAGGCCGGCACCGTCGCGACTAATCTTGCAACTTCGAGAATGATAGACGACATCGCTAATGCAGCCAGGAGCAAGGTCATTCGAACAGCGGTAGGTGAGGCCAACGTTGCCGACGCCATGCTCAAAAATAACTGTATCATCGGCGGCGAAGGCAATGGCGGCGTTATAGACCTGCGGGTGGGAACTACAAGAGATAGTCTCGTAGCAATAGCTATTGTACTGCAGCTTATGGCCCAGACCGGCAAAACCGTAAGCTGGCTCGTATCCGAAATACCGGCCTACGTTATGAAAAAAGATAAATTCGCCGCCGACGCCGCGCTCGCCGCGAAAATGATTGAAGCGGCAAAGGCACATTTTCCAAAGGCAAAGCTCGATACGACCGACGGATGCAGGCTCGATTTTAAAGACGGCTGGATTTCCCTGCGCTCCAGCAATACCGAGCCTATAGTCAGGGTCTTCGTCGAAGCAAAAGATAAAGCCGTCGCCGACGGATATATGGATGCGATGGCGGAAATTCGCAGTCAGGTAAACTGAATTCAAGGATGCAAAAGCAAGACCAAACCCACGTTAGCTCAAAGATGCAATCGGTGACGGTACTTGCAATGGTATCCAATCTGGTGCTCTTTGTCATCAAGATTGCCGTTGGTATTCTGGCCGGGTCGGTATCATTGGTCGCTGACGGTATTCACTCGCTTTCCGATATGGTGACCGATTTCAGCGTTATGCTCGGCGTTTACCTGGGCTCTAAAAAGCCGGACCAGTCGCATCCCTACGGCCACGGAAGGGCCGAAACCTTCGCCGCACTTTTCAT
This sequence comes from uncultured Pirellulales bacterium, assembly GCA_964518825.1. Taxonomy (GTDB): domain Bacteria; phylum Planctomycetota; class Phycisphaerae; order Sedimentisphaerales; family Anaerobacaceae; genus JBBABK01. The sequence goes on along the minus strand of CAZFHM010000122.1, from coordinate 6,486 downwards.
AGCGCTGTGCCTGTTGGTAGTCGGTGCGGGTATGGTTTACTACGCTGCACGGGGTATGACCAGGCTGGATAATATCAGGCCGAATTTTACGGTACTGGTCGTGGCTTTAGTGTCGATTGTCACAAAAGAACTCTTGTATCGAGTCACAAAATCTGTGGCGATTAAATACCACAGTGCGGCATTATACGCCAACGCGTGGCACCACCGCAGTGACGCCTTTAGCTCCGTGGCCGTAGCAATAGGCTTTATCGCGATGGAATTCGGTTACGGTTATGGCGACCATCTCGCCGCAATTGCCGTTGGTATTACAATTGTGGTCGTCGCGATGCAGATACTCTCGCAGTGTTTCGGCGAGCTTGCCGAGCGGGCCGTCGATACACAAACGATAGAAAATATCAAGGCTATCATCAATTCGAATCCGCAGATACGGCAGTGGCACAAACTGCGAACGCGAACGGTGGCCCGTGAAATATTCCTTGATTTACATATCCTTGTAGACAGGGACCTGAGCGTTGTGGACGCGCATAATATCGCCGAACAACTGGAGCAGACCCTCCACAACGAGCTGTCCCGGCCGGTAAATATCACCGTCCACGTCGAGCCCGATATACCTGAGCTCCGTAAATAATGTTTATTAAATAAAGGCAGCGCAAAATGCTTTACAGTCCCGCTCAGCTTCGTGTAGAATACGCTGCCTTTAAGTTTATTTAGAGGCTTTTCGATATGGATCTTGAGACTTTTTTTGACCCGCACTCGGTCGCCATAGTGGGGGCTTCCGCTAAAGTAGGTAAGGTCGGCTATGAGATTCTTACCAGCATACTCAAGGCCGGTTATCCCGGCAGGATTTTCCCCGTCAATAACAAGACCGACCAAATCGAAGGCCTTAAATGTTTTCCAGACCTTCTCTCAATAGGCGAAGTGCCCGACCTGGTAATCATTATTGTGCCGGCCAAGGTTGTGCCCGACATTATGCAGCAGTGCGTAAATGTGGGGGCAAAGAGCGTTATTATCATAACAGCCGGTTTCAAGGAGGTCGGGCAGGAGGGGGCTCAACTTGAAAAGAGAATAGTGCAGATTGCCAGGCAGGGCGGTGTTCGGGTCATCGGCCCGAATTGTCTCGGCCTGATTGTCCCGAAAAATAAATTAAATGCGAGTTTCGGCGGGGAATTACCCGTAGCTGGAAAGACCGGGTACCTGTCGCAGTCCGGTGCGCTGATGGCCGCGATTCTCGACATGGCTAACGCAGAAGGTATCGGATTCAGCAAGCTGGTCAGTATCGGTAACAAGGCCGATGTCGACGAGATGGACATAATCAAAGCCTTCGGCGAGGATGAAGACACCAAGGTCATAGCAGGCTACCTCGAAAGTATTACCGACGGCAATGCGTTCGTCAGAGAAGCTGAGTACATCTCCCAGACCAAACCCATACTGCTGATAAAATCCGGCGGCACCGAGGCCGGGGCAAAGGCGGCTTCATCGCACACCGGCAGTCTCGCAGGAGGTGAAACTGCTTATGAAGCGGTTTTCGACCGGGCGGGAATAATACGCTGCAACTCGATAAAGCAGCAATTCCAATACGCCCAGGCCTTCGAATATCAGCCGCTGCCGAAGGGTTCCCGTGTGGCTGTCATCACCAATGCAGGCGGGCCCGGAATCATGGCCGCCGATGAAATAGAAAGACAGGGACTGAAATTTGCAAAGCTCTCGGAGCAGACAGTAAAAACACTGGCGGGTAAACTGCCGGCCGCGGCGAATCTTTATAATCCCGTCGATGTCCTCGGTGACGCATTAGCTGACCGCTATGAGTTTGCCCTCAATGTTGTCCTTGATGATGATAATGTTGATATGGTGCTGGTGCTGCTGACGCCGCAGGCTATGACACAATGCACCGAGACCGCACAGGCAATAGTAAATGTCGTTTCCAAAAAAGCTGATAAGCCCGTACTGGCTTGTTTTCTCGGTGCAATGAAGGTTGCCGAGGCGAAAAGGCTCCTCAGGCAGAGTAATGTCCCGATATACGAAGCACCGGAAAGCTCGGTCCGGACAATGAAGGTTATGACCGATTACGTGCGATGGAAGAGCCGGCCAAAACGTGTTGTTAAACTGTTCCCGGTGAACCGGCGTAAGGTCGAGAACATTATTGAAAGACACCTGAGGCAGGGAATTCGCGAAGTGAGCGAAATGGAGTCCAAAGAAATTCTCGAAGCTTACGGCTTTGTCACCCCGAAAGGTTCGATTGCCACTACCGCAGAGCAGGCCGCTTCTATTGCAAATCAGCTTGGTTATCCGGTCGTTCTCAAGATATGGTCGCCTGATATTCTGCATAAGTCCGACATTGGAGGCGTCAAAGTTGGACTTAGAAACGCGACCGAGGTTATGGACGCCTTCGACCTGATGATGTTCCGGATACCAAAGAATAAACCGGATGCTAAAATCCTCGGCGTGCTGGTGCAGCAGATGTGTACGGTGGGTAGGGAGGTCATCTTGGGCATGAATCGTGACAAGCGGTTCGGACCCTTAATGATGTTCGGCATGGGCGGAACTATGGTCGAGGTACTTAAAGATGTCTCGTTCTACCTTGCACCGCTTACCGCCGACGAGGCCAAGGAGATGCTTGTGAGCACCAGGACCTATCGCATGCTCGAAGGCGTACGAGGTCAGAAGGGCGTCGATATCGACGCATTAGCCGAAGGATTGCAGCGGCTTTCGCAGCTTGTAACAGAATTCCCCCAGATAAAAGAAATGGATATAAACCCGTATATGGTCGGCCAGGAAGGAACAACACCGGTAGCTGTTGATGCGCGGATGAGCGTAGAGAAGGTGTAGGCAGGTATGGACTCAGAAGGTTTTGACTGGAAAAAAAGATACGCCGAGAAGATTGGCACCGCCGCCGCGGCCATGAAGCTTATCAAACCGGGTAACAGCATCTTCATTGGCACCGGCTGTGGTCAGCCGCAGCACCTGGTTAATTCTCTCGTCGAGCATTCAAGCCATATTTACGACGCACACATCGTCCATCTTCTAACTATGGGCGAAGCCCCTTATGCCGATGCAAGCTTCCGTGAACGGTTCAAGATGAACTGCTTCTTCGTGGCTGATAACATCCGAGATGCCCTAAATAAAGGCATCGGCGATTACACGCCCATCTTCCTGTCGGAGATACCGGCTGAATTCGAGAGCGGGCGAATCCCCATCGACGTAGCCTTGATAAGTGTCACGCCGCCCGACGCCAACGGCCTGTGCAGTCTCGGCGTCTCCATCGATATTGTCAAGGCCGCTGTGGCAAACGCCAAATACGTAATCGCGCAAGCCAACAGCCGGATGCCGCGAACGTTCGGTGACAGCTTCGTTCACGTAAATAACATCGATGTCCTGGTGCCTTACGATGAGGACATCATAGAAATACCAGTTCCTGAAATGGACGAAACGCTGCGGCGCATCGGCGAGAACACCGCCCGGCTCGTCGAAGACGGAAGCTGTATCGAGTGCGGTATTGGTAGAATACCTCAGGCTCTTGCCGAATTTTTGAGGGATAAACACGACCTCGGCGTGCATACCGAGATGTTCAGCGACTGGATAATCGACCTTATCGACTGCGGAGCCATAACCTGCGCCAAGAAGAAACTCAACCACGGCAAAGTCGTGGCGAGCTTTTGTATGGGCTCGAAAAAACTCTATGACTACATCAATAATAATCCTTTCTTCGAGTTCTATCCGACCGAATACGTCAACGACCCTCAAATCATAGCCCAGCATGAAAAAATGGTCGGTATAAATGTAGGACTGGAGGTCGATTTGACCGGACAGGTCTGCGCCGATTCGTTGGGCTATCAGTTTTACAGCGGAATAGGCGGCCAGGTCGATTTCATACGTGGTTCAGCTCGCAGCAGGGGTGGCAAAGCGATAATCGCGCTGCCTTCAACCGCCAAAGACGGCCAGGTAAGCAGGATTGTCCTGCACCTTACCGAAGGAGCCGGCGTGGTAACAACCCGCGGCGACGTCCACTATGTAGTAACCGAATACGGCGTTGCCTATCTGCATGCAAAGAGTATCCGCCAGCGGGTAATGGACCTTATTAATATCGCCCATCCGAAGTTCAGGAAGCAGCTCATCCAGGACGCCAAGACCCAAAATTATATTTACGCCGACCAGATTGAGATGGACGGTGAAAAAGTAGTGTACCCACAGGAATTAGAGAAAAGTGAAACGCTCAGAGACGGTACCCAGATATCTTTTCGGCCTGTAAAACCGACCGATGATACGGCGCTGTCTGAAATGCTTTACTCGCTTAGCCAGACCTCCATCAGGACACGCTACATGAGCCAGACAATGAGGTTTCCGCATAAGGACCTTCAGAAGCTGACCAACATTGACTATGAGCAGAACCTGGCGATTGTAGGCACCGTTCCCGGTGTCTCGGAAGAAGAGATTGTGGCTATTGCACAGTATTTCCTCGACCCGAAAACACGCTCTGCCGAGGTGGCCTTTGTTGTGCAGGATGAGTGGCAGCAAAAAGGCATGGGGACGCTGCTCCTGAGATACCTGACGCAAATCGCAAAACAGCGAGGCGTAAAACGCTTCTATGCCAAGGTGTTGCCGGTCAACAAGGCCATGCTGGCTGTCTTTTACAATTCCGGCTACCAGGTAAACACCGAATTCGACGGCGACGTTTACAATATCACATACGAGCTGAACAGGCAGGAACAATAGGAGGCGCCGGTGGCTGAAAAAAAAACGGTATTCCTGCATTGTCCTGAGCTGGAGCAGATTTCGTATCCACAGGGCTGTCCCTTCAATACATCCAGGGCCGCAGGTGTACGTCAGACTATCAGTTCGATGGGTTTGTTGAACCGAAGCAACGTCGCAGAAGTTGCCCCTGAACCTGCCGACAGGATGATGCTCAAAAAATTCCACACCCCAAAATACCTTAAAGTTCTAAAAAACGCCGAAGACGGCAAATTCGAGGCCCAGGCCTTTTACATGGGCCTGGGCACACCGGACTGCCCGATATTCAAGGGTATGTACGAATATTCGGCTTTGGCATGTGGTGCATCCCTGAAAGGTGTCGAGCTGATACTTTCAGGCAAAGCTTTTTATGCATTCAATCCGTCCGGCGGACTGCACCACGCCCAGCCGGAACGAGCAGCGGGTTTTTGCTATATGAATGATGTGGCACTGGCCTGTACGGTTTTTGCCGAGCAGGGCAAACGGGTCTTCTACGTCGATATAGATGTTCATCATGGCGATGGTGTGCAGGACGCTTTTTACGACCGTGATGACGTGATGACAATCTCTTTTCACCAGACCGGTAAGACGCTTTTTCCCGGCACAGGGTTTATTGACGAAATCGGCTCCGGCCGGGGCAGGGGATATTCGGTCAATGTTCCGCTTCCGGTGGGTACTTATGACGAAATGTACATGAAGGCGTTTCTGCAGATAGTCCCGCCTTTATTTGAGAAGTTCGACCCCGATGCAGTCGTCTTCGAGCTTGGCGCCGATACTCTCGCAGGAGACCCATTGGCACAGTTGTATCTTACTAATAATACCCACGCCGCAATCCTCAAACGATTGCTTGGTTTTAATAAACCCATCCTGATGACAGGAGGCGGTGGATACAATATCGACAACACGGTTCGGGCCTGGTCACTTGCATGGTCCGTGCTCTGTGGCGCCGACGACGAACAGGATATGAATATCGGCCTGGGTGGCGTCATGATGGAAACCACCGACTGGCAGGGAGGCCTGAGGGACAGGCAGTTGAGGCCGACCGAACAGCAGCGAACCATTGTTGCACCAGCAGTCGAGGCAGTCATCGACCAGGTCAAAGATACTATTTTCCCCTTCCACGGCCTGTAAAACTTGTGGTTCGACGTTCAGTGTTCGATGTTCAGTGTTCGATGTTAGCCGTTCGATATTGGACGTTTTCTTAAAATCCCAGATCCGCGGCCTTTTCCCCTCTCATTCCTGCGCAGCACGGAATGCAGGGTGAAAGCAATGAATCCTTCGGGGCAGAGTTTCCCGTCAAATACAATCTCAGCGGTCCTTTAGGTCATAAATTAATATGGCGTCCCCGGATTTTCCCAGGATATCAATCATCCTCACCTACAGTTACCTCAAACTTTTCATCGTTTTTTCTCTCAACTTCTATCATTTTAATTTTCCGCTATATTTAATATTTCACTTATTGCTTTTTTAAGGGTATTTTTGGGTAGTGCGCCTGCTGCCATTTGAGGTTTACCATTTAGCGGTACAAAAAGGATGCTGGGTATGCTTTGAATGCCGAAAGCGGCCGCCAGCTCCCCTTGAGCGTCTGTATCTACTTTGTAAATGTTGAGTTTGCCTTGGTATTCCTCGGCAAGTTCCTGCAAAACAGGCCCTACCATTTTGCACGGTCCACACCAATCGGCATAAAAGTCAATGATGCAGGGCAGTTCGCCTTCAAACTTCCATTCTTTATTTTGCTCATAGTTAAAAACTTTTTGTAAA
>CAZFHM010000121.1:0-7478 GCA_964518825.1 uncultured Pirellulales bacterium | reverse complement strand
TGGTTATGATTTGCTATAACGAAGCGATTGACGATGAAATCAGGGAGATGCTCGAAAACGCCGGGGCAAAAGGTTATACGAAATGGACAAAAACCATGGGGAAAGGACAGACAAGCGAGCCGCATTTGCTGAGCCATATCTGGCCCAAGGCAAATAATGTAATAGCTGTTGCCGTCGAAGAGCAGGTCGCAAAAACCATTATGGAAAAAGTTCGGCAAATGAAAGAAAAAATCGGCAAAGCAGGGCTAAAAGCTTTTATGTGGACTGTTGATGAGGCCACTTAGCTTTCTCGCGATAAAATCTCCAAGTAAATCGCCTATTTTTACTTATGCAAAAACTCTTTAACTTGTTTGCCGGCTGGATGTTACAATAAGCCCCTTATTTCTGTTGCGGCATATCGAAAATACCGTCCAAATATAGGCATTATTTTCTGGCGAACCCGGAAGAAAACGGCATAATATAATAATAATCAGCATTTAGGAGAGTGGGAAAAAAGGTATGGAAACCATGGCCAATAATAAGCCGAATGTCGAGGTTGCAAACGACGCGGAATCTCTGGCACACCGCAGCGTCGATTTTTTCATAGAGCAGGCAAATAAAGCCGTGGCACAAAAAGGTGTTTTCCACGTTGCTATCAGCGGCGGGCACACTCCGCAGCGATTTTATGAGCTCCTGGGTCAATCGGACTATGCAAACAAAATTCCATGGGACAAGATGCAATTGTTCTGGGTCGATGAACGATATGTTCCGCCGGAATCGGCCCTGAGCAATTACAAGCTCGCCGTCGATACGTTCCTGGGCCATGTACCTATCCCCGAAGCCAACGTGCACCGAATCCTTACTGAATTCGACGACCTTAGTGAAGCCGCACACAACTACGAGCAGACCATTCGCAAAATATTCGGCATAGACAAAAAGAAACTTCCCAAATTCGACCTGATAGTCCTCGGCATGGGCGCCGACGGCCATACCGGCTCGTTGTTCCCCAATAGTTACGCTCCTTTCGATACTGAAGACCTGGCTTGTGTAGTTTACGCCCTCGACAATGAGGTAGCTCGAATCACTTTAACCCATCCCGTACTTTGCGAGGCATCAAGGCTTGCGGTTCTGGTCAGCGGCCGGGAAAAAGCAAAAACACTGAAGGAAGTTTTGACCAGCGAACCGGATGAGGTTCGCTTCCCGATTCATACCCTTTGGCCGGTGCTGGATAAAATTACCTGGTTAGTAGACAGCCAGGCAGCCACACTGCTCCGGTAAACCTTAAGGGAGCCTCTAAAAATCCATTTTTACTGCAAGCCGCTGCAATTTCCACCTGCTGCGTTGTCGGGCACAAAATCGTCCTCGATGTAGCTTTGGCTACACCTGCGGCGATTTTGGCCCTGCCGCCTTGCATGTGGAAATTTCGCAGGCTTTCGTTACAAAAGCAATTTTTAGAGGATCCCTTAAGATGTAAAGCAATATCACCTCTCAGTTGGGGATGTGGAGCTTCATACCGGGTTTGAGCCTGTCCGGATTACTAAGCAAGTCACGGTTTGCCTCGTATATCCTGTACCACTGGTCGGACGAGCCGTAATACATTTTGCTGATTTTAGACAGGGTGTCGCCCTTGCGGACTATGTAAAATTTCCGTGTCTCGTAGTTCTCTTCCACATACACCGGCTGAGCGGGACTATCATTTACCGGCTGTGGCTGCATCTGGACAGGTTCGCTGATTTGTTCCGGCTGAGGTACTGGAATCTGCCTCTGCTGCGGGGCTAAGTCCGCAGGCCGAGACTCTGCAGACAATTGCGGCGGCTGTTCTGATTGGAGGGACTCGTTATTCTGCCTGAGCATCCTGGCCCTGGGAGAAAGGCCCGGCCGGGTGCCAAGGTAAACCATCACCACTGCAGTCAGAACAAGACCAACGAACATCCCGATTTTCATGTCCTTTTGCATCTTGGCCTTGTCGGTAAAATACTATTGGCGTCTGGAGCAGGCTATTGACCGCCGCCCGATTTACCTCTTGTGCCGAACAGCAGAAGAGGCGCCGCTATGGCAATAGACGAATACGTACCAATTATGATACCGAAGCCGATAGCAAAGGTAAAGCCTCGCAGGTTCTGTCCACCCCAGATATACATAATCAGCACAACGATGAAGGTGGTAAACGACGTCATAATCGTACGTGAAATAGTCTGGTTGATGCTGTCGTTGATTGTCTTGGGAACCAGTTGAGCTCTTTTGCGATTTTCGCGGATTCGGTCGAACACAACAATCGTATCGTTGAGCGAATATCCAATCAGCGTAAGGAACGCCGCGATAATTACCTGGCTGATTTTGAAATCACCGATTAGCAGCAACTGCCCGATAGATGTCGAGGCTATGTAAGTACACGCTGTAACCGCGCCGAGTGTGATACACACGTCGTGCACCAGGGCGGCAATCGCCGCCACGCCGTACCTGACATTTCCAAATCTTACCCAGATGTAGCCGACAATGGCGATAAGCGAAAGCACTATCGCTATTTTCGCGTCCGTCTTCGCTTCAGAGCCTATCGACGGATTAACCTGAGTCACCCTCGGCAACGACTCCTCGAGCCGGCAGGCGCCGAGAACCTTCGCTGTCTCACCGTCAACAAACTGCTTCCACTCATTTTCGCTGAACTGCCGGTCGGCCGCTTCAGGAGCAATACTCACATAAACAAACTCCGATACCGTTTCGTCCGGATTTAGCGGTTTCAGCGAGGTAGTCAAAAGCTCATAATCATACCACGTGACGTTCTCCATTTCCGGCTTGAAATGCAGGTCATTAAACCGTCTTTGAATCTCGGAACCGTTGGCGGGATTCTCGATTTTGCAGGTAATCCTGACGCCGCCCAGGTAATCGATGAGCTCGGGCGATTCTTCGATTATATCTTCGGTGATTTTCTCCGTCGCGGTTACCTGAGGTTTGAGACTAAGACGTATCTCAAGCATGTCTCCAAAGGCAGTCAGAATAGCATTGTTGACGACCTCGTCGAGCTGCGGCTCGCCAATCTCGGCGGCGCCAAAAGCCTGCGATAAAACTTCCTTGATAATCGACTTGTTCAACTGGCTGCTCGAGACGACAAATACGCCCGGCTTGTCCCCGCTCAGTTGCCGCGGGGGCTGCTGTTTATCGGCGGCTACTATCAGATTGCTGAGCTTTCTGCCTGTCTTGCCTTCGGCTTTACGTATTGCCGCAATGACCGATTCGACCGTCATCTGACCGCCATCGCTGATTTTAACACTTGTTACGGTCTTGTTCGTTTCGGTCGTATTGATTTCGAACTGCGTACCCGTCTGTTGGCCCTGCGAGCCGCCGACGCTATAAACGTTGGCCGCGGCAATCGCCGGATTGCCCACCTTCTCGCCGACCTCTTTTATCCTGTCCCTGACTAACTGTATGTCCACCGGCTCTTTGAGATTGATTGTAGCGGCCGTGCCTCCGGTAAACTCGATATCATACTTGTTGTTCTTTGCATCATCACGGGTAAAGAACACAAATAAGCCGCCGGCCATAAGCAGTATGGATGTCGTGAACATCACCGGACGAAGGGCCATCCAGTTGACGTTGGGCTTCTTAATAAGCTGCCACTTAAGCAGCTCGCCTTTAAGCAGGCCGAATTCGGTCAGAAAATCAAAAATAGCCCGGGTCACAAACAAAGCCGTGAACATACTGGCTATAATACCTATCATCAGTACAATCGCAAAACCCTTGACCTCCTCGGGCGCTTTCCAATACAGAATCGCCGCAGTTATAAACGTGGTAATGTTCGCATCGAGGATGGTACTCAACGCCTTTTGATAACCGTTCTTTATAGAGATGCGCAGTGACGCACCTTTGCCCTGTTCTTCCCGAATCCTCTCGAAGATAAGCACGTTGGCATCGACACTCATGCCGATAGTCAGAATCAATCCGGCTATGCCGGGCAGCGTAAAGGTGGCCCTGAGCACAACCATCGCAGCGAGAATGACCAGCACGTTAAGTATCAATGCGGCATCGGCTATCGCACCGGCTTTAAGATAGTACACAAGCATCACCAGGATAACCATCGCCAGCCCGATTTCACCGGCGTTTATACCCTGGTCACGATTATCTGCTCCTATCGACGGACCAATCGATTTTTCGGCGATGGGCTGCTCTATCAGCATCGCGGGCAGTGAACCGGCCTTTAGTTTGTTGACCATGTCCATGACCTGTTCTTCTCCGAAGCGGCCCTGAATGACACCATTCCTGCCGATTCTACTGCTGATATACGGTGCCGAAATAGCCATTCCGTCCAGCAGGATACACAACGGACGTTCGAGATTGCCGCCGGTAAGTTTACTGAACAGTCCGCCGCCCCGCTCGTCGAGCATAAAACCAATCGCCCGCCTGCCCTGCCTGTCCTGAGTCGGCCTGGCGTCGGTCAGCTTCCACGGTTTGACCTTGGGGTCGTGGAGCATAATCTCATCAGGTTTGTTGCTGCACAAGACGTAATAGCGGTTTCCAAACTCGGTAACTACGGCGGGTCTTCCCTGCTTGTCGCGGACGGTTATCTGCTCAACACCTGAACCATCCACCTCAATCCATTCATCCGCGTTCTCTATCTCTAACCAGATGTATTTACTGTCCGAAGCATACTTGGGACCTTTTTCCTTGAGATTCCGAACGTATGTTTCGAGTAAGGCTGTGTCACTGTCTTCCTGATTAACAGTAGGCAGAATTCTGAACTCCAGTATTCCTGCGCCTTTGAGCATTCTCTGCAGGTCCCTGGGGTCGTCGAGCCTGCCCTGATATTCGCTGTACTTATCGAGGGCTTCGACCGCCGCCTTGATTTGCTCTGAGCGGTCGGGATACTGCTGCTGCAGAGCCTCCATCGCCTGCTGCTTCGGTGTGTCGGGGTCCTCGAGTTTCTGCTTTAGCTCTTCTTCTGTCAGTACAAGCTCTGCCAGCCGCGCCTGGGCCTGCTGAAATAATACATTCTTTCCCGTTTCAGGGTCGGTCAGCATATCAGTCGCATCGGACCACCGGGCGTAACTTTCGGTATATTTTTCGAGAAGCGACTGCTTTTGCTCCGACCCCGACAAGTCGGTCCCGACTTGTCGGGAGAGAAACGCCTTAATCATACCGGTGCGTTCGGCCCCTTTAACCGTTATCCAGTATCCGACGCTTGTCTGGACCATTTCAAGGTCAAGGCCCGCCGCTTCTATTTGCCCTTCGAGTGCTTCGAGGGGCTTGGCAAGTGCATCGGCTTCGGCCCTGGCCTGCTGGCGCCGGTCATACGCATCGGTCAGGTTGGAAAGAATCTCAGCCGCAGTTTCGGAACTGCCCGACAAGGCCTCAAAGCCGGCGCGTCGTTCATCGGCCGGCGCCAAGAGCAGACGCATAACCCGCGGAATGTTGATATTTTTACTCAACAGTTCAGACAGGGCCTTTTCGTAAGCTTCTCTGGCAGCACGGGCCTCCTTAGTCGCCAGGGGCATCTGTATCTCGAAGCGGGTATTGCCCAGCGGGCGCCATATCAGGTTTCGCACACCCTTGGGGTCTACGCGGCGCTTGAGCACAGTAATCATGTTCTGCGACAGGCCCCTCGTGTCCTCGTCTTTCATGCCGGCTGCGTCAATCTCGTAAATAAGACTCGTACCGCCCGCCAAATCCAAACCAGGTTTGAGCTTCGCACTCGGCGGATACAGCTCAATCAGACCAAGAACAATTACCACTGCAATAAGAGCAAATTTCCAAGCCAGAGCCTTTCTCATAACGTCTCCACAAACGCCGATTAAAAATAATTGGTTAATTGGTTAATTAGGCCTGCAATCGAAATTTGAGGCTCGAAATCACAATTAACCATTTAACCACTCACAAATTAACTGTCCTTTTCGGACAACCGCGTCCCGATAGCGCTGGGCGAGACCTTAATCTTCGTATTGCTCGATTCATCGACCTTCAGGACAATCTCGTCGTCTCTCACGTCGACCACCGTGCCGTATATACCGCCGATAGTGCGCACACGGTCGTTCTTCTGAAGCGACTGCACCATCTTTTTGTGCTCCTGCTGCTTCTTTCTCGGCCCGCGGAACATCATAAACACGAAAAACACCATTGCTATTAGCAGGATTATCTGGAAGTTTCCGAATCCCCGCGTCCCGCGCCCCTTACCTTGCGTCGAATTGGCATCGGCCGGGACCTCCGTCGTCGCCTGGTCCTCTTCGCCTATCGGCTCTGATGTAACCGTCGTTGTAGCTGTCTCGTTCCCCTGCACCGCTCCTGGTACAGGGTTCTCGGCCTGCGCCACGGCCCCACAGGCTATAAGTGCATAGGTAATAAGTGCACAAGTCACAAGTAGTAAGTGCGCCGGCCTCGAGCACTTTATGCTCTTATGCCCCTGTGTTCCTGTGTTCCTGTCCAAAATCCACAAGCTCTGCATCAGTATTCCTTTCACTTTTGTCATTACGAAGCAGGGAACTATACCCCAATCCGCGACAAAATAACAGAAAATTTTCAAATCTCCATTCTATAGCATACCAGGCGGACTAAAACCGCATCTTACGGACTGTTGGCGTTGTCGTTAAGATGGCTTACGCCAAAGACGGCGTATTTCGCCAGCTTTTCCTGTGCCCAGCCTGCGAAATCGCCAGAGGCAATCCTTTGCCGAATGTCCGCCATCAGCCTCTGGTAAAACCTTATATTATGGACCGATACGAGAATCGGGCCGAGCATCTCGTTGATGTTGAAGAAGTGCCGAACCGCAGAGCGCGTATAAGTTTGGCAGCAATAACAGTCGCAGCCCGGCTCGATGGCCCTGGTATCGTCGATATGGGTATTGTTTCTCATCCGCAGCGGGCCGGCTTCGGTAAAGGCGTAAGCGTTTCGGCCGTTTCGCGTCGGCATCACGCAATCGAACATGTCTATACCGGCCCAAACCGCTGCTATAATATCCGCCGGTGTGCCCACGCCCATCAGGTAACGAGGTTTATTCTCAGGCAGCAGCGGCGCGGTATGCTCAACCGTCCGCAGCATGTTTTCGTGTCCCTCACCGACGCTCAAGCCGCCAATCGCGTAGCCGTCGAAGTCCATAGCGACCAGCTCGGAGGCGCAGTACGTCCGAAGGTCAAGGTCAATCCCGCCCTGGACGATTCCAAAAAGCATCTGGTCCTTTTTATTATGCACTTCTTTGCACTGCAGGGCCCATCTCAGAGTCCTGTCAACTGCTTTGTGCAGCTTGTCACTTTCACAGGGAAAAGGGGTGCACTGGTCGAGGCACATTATTATATCGGCGCCCAGCCGCATCTGTATCTGCGTCGCAAGCTCAGCAGTAAGATAAAACTTCTGTCCGTCAACATGACTGGCAAATTCTACGCCGTTATCATCGAGCTTCGTCAGCGAATTTAGCGAAAAAATCTGGTAGCCTCCGCTGTCGGTAAGTATGGGGCCGTCCCAGGCCATAAAGCGATGCAGTCCGCCGATTTTTTCAACGGCTTCGACACCGGGCCTAA
>CAZFHM010000120.1:0-7487 GCA_964518825.1 uncultured Pirellulales bacterium | reverse complement strand
CGGGAAGCATAGCGTGCACCGTGTGCAATACAACCAGCATCCATAGTGCGGCCAGAACAACGCGAATCGAACGTGATTTATACATTGCTTCCGTGCTCCTAAAAAGGTTCATCGGCATGCGATGGATTTTCAAACCTCGTGCATTTTTCAAGGAACGTCAATTGCACCGCTCCTGTCGGGCCGTTACGCTGTTTGGCGATAATGACCTCGGCGATGTTGCTTTCCTGGTAATCAGGCTCGCCGCGATGATAGTAATCTTCTCTGTGCAGCAGCATAACAACGTCGGCGTCCTGTTCGATGCTCCCAGATTCGCGCAGGTCGGACATTCTTGGTCGGTGGCCTTCTCTGCCTTCCGGTGCGCGGTTGAGCTGACTGATGACGACGACCGGTACGTCGAGCTCGCGGGCCATGGCTTTTAGATACCTGCTGATAGCGGTGATTTCCTGTTGTCGGGATTCGACCCGACCGGCGCCGAGACTCATCAGCTGCATGTAATCAATCAGGATGCACCTGACATCGTGCCGGGCTTTGAGCCTTCGGGCCTTGGCACGCACCTCGAGCGGTGTAATCCCTGCCGAATCGTCAATATATATGTGGGCTTCGGAAAGTTTTCCGCACGATTCGACCAGCTTCTGGTAGTGCTCGGTCGTTAACATTCCCTTTCGCACAAGCTGCGAGTCCGTTTTACTGTTTGCGCAGAGGAACCTTTCAGCTAATTGCTGTCTTGACATTTCGAGACTGAATATGGCGACCGGCTGCTGCTCGATGACTCCGATATGCTCGGCGATATTCAAAGCGAGCGCTGTTTTGCCCATGCTGGGCCGGCCCGCAACGATTATCATCTCTCCGCTCTGCAGGCCGCACGTCAGCTCGTCGAGCTCGTAGAATCCGGTGGCCAGGCCGGTGACATGGTGGCCGCTGCGTTTTTCGATTAGCTCATAGGCACTCGTAACGAGGTCTTTTATTGCGGCGGTCCCGCTGGTAATTTTTCTGTCCGTAATGGCGAAGATTCTTTGCTCGGCAGTGTCGAGCTTCTCTTCGGTCGCCCCGCTTATATCGTGGGCGAAGTCAAGAATTTCGCTCGCCGCTGAAATCAGCTCGCGGAGCATCTGCTTGTCCCTGAGGATGCGGGCGTAGTACATCATGTTGGTGGAGGATGGGACAGATTCGAGAATCCTGGCGATATACGAGACACCGCCGATGCTTTCGACCTGCTTGCGTTTTTCAAGTTCGTCACGCAACAGGACCGCATCGACGCCCCGACCTCTATTTTTGTCATAGAGATGGACAAGAGCGTCGTAAAGGATCTGGTTTTCGAGGCGATAGAAAGCATTCGCGCCGTCTGTACCGAGATACTCAATGACTTCACCGATACATTCCGGGTCAATTATCATCGAGCCGAGCACGGCAGCCTCGGCCGCGAGCGACTCCGGAACGGAGCGAACCCCGGCATCACGAACGCCGGCGCCCAGCGGCTCGACCGCTGAGTGCGTCCTTTTCTGCCCCTGCCTTTCAGCCGAGGCGGCTGAAGGGAAACTCGTATCCTTATTGGCTGTCGTTTTGGCCACTGTCAACTTCCTGTTTCCCGACTTGTCGGGGTTCGGCTGAAACGGTTTCGGTCTCTGCGCCTCCCTGAACCACTCCTAGTTCAGGGCCTTCGGCTACGACAACGACGCTGACTGTTGCGGTAAGCTCATCGGCGAATTTGAGTTTGACCTGATAGCTGCCGAGCTGCTTTATATGCTCGCCCAATTGCACAACTTCGTCGGCGACGGCAAAGCCCTGGGCACGGAGGTTCTCGGCAATATGTTTTTCTGTGACCGAGCCGAACAGGTGTCCCTGCTCGTTGGCTTTCGATGCGATAACGGCTTCTGCGCCTTTGACTGCGGCGCAGGCCTGTTCGAGTCGCTTTATTTCGACGTGGCGCACCTCGGCGCGTTTGGCCTTTTCATCGGCTATCGCTCTTATGTTTGCATCCGTGGCCGGCCTGGCCAGGCCCTGCGGCAGCAGGTAATTTCTTGCATAGCCTTCGTTGACTTCGACCACGTCACCGAGCCAACCGAGCTTGTCTATGTCTTCTACTAAAAGTACCTTCACTTCTTATCCTTTCGGCAAAAAGGGGGCAGGCATCTTTTTCCGGCAAAAACAGCCGGAAAAACGAGCCAGTCCCAGTTACGTTGTGTAAGGCAGCAGGGCCATGAATCGGGCCCGCTTAATCGCCTTCTTAACTTTGCGCTGGCACGATGCGCAGTTGCCGCTTCGCTTTCGCGAATAAATTTTGCCCCGGTGCGTCATCAGCTTACTCAGCGTGTCGATATCCTTATAATCAACATACCTGGTGCCGCTTCGACAAAAACGGCACTGGGTCTGCTCACGTACGGTGGTGACACCGTCTGTTGTCCTTGTTTTCGCTCTTTGCATTGCCATAATCTTGCCCAAAATCCTCAAATACTAACGTTGCTTCAAACACTGATTATCGATTATTGATAATTGATTACTGAATTAGCTGTTGGCAAATAATCAGTAATCATTTATCAATTCTTAAAACGGTATATCATCATCCTGCCCCGCGGCGGGTCCGGCATCGGGTGTGTCCTGGCTGCTGCCGCTGTCGTAATCCCGGCCGCCTTTAGCGCCGGCATTTGGACCGCTGCCGAGGAACTGGAAGCTCTCTACGGTAACGCGGTGCTTGCTGCGCTTTGTGCCGTCCTGTGCCGTCCATGTATCGTAATCAAGTCTGCCCTCGACAAAAACAGGTCGGCCTTTGGTCAGATATTTATTTATTGTCTCAGCCTGTCCGGCGAAGGCGCGACAATCGATAAAGCAGGTGCTCTCCCGCGATTGGCCGTCCTTGCCCTTCCACCGCCGGTTGACGGCGAGACCGAAATCAACCACAGCCGTCTGCGTCGGCAGATACGACAGCTGCGGGTCGCGCGTCAGGTTGCCGATTAACAATACCTTGTTGTAATTGGCCATATTATACCCGCCTTTCTATAAGGCCGCCGATTAAGCAGCCTCAACAAAAGGAATTCATTGTTGTACTTTCTGTTCGCTTTCGTCGGAAAAGTCTGCTTGCTTGTCATCGGCAGTTTTAGTTTCCTGTTCCGATTCTGCCTGCCCCGTACCGTTCTGGTGCAGGGCCTGCTCGTCGTCGGCAGTCTCAGCCTCTTGTGCCGGCGCTGTTTGGTCGTCTTCGACTTGCGGCGATTCCTGAATATCATCCGGCGCCCGGCTCAACTCGCCCGCAGCGGGAGGCTTTTTCGTGATGTACCGCTCATCGAGGTCCTCGACGCAAAGAACGAGGGCGCGTATAATGTTTTCAGAGAGCTGTATCGCTCGCTCGATTTCGGTGACTTTCGGGCCGTCAACCCTGAAATACGCCAGGATATACGTGCCGCGGCCTTTGCCCCTGATGTCATAGGCGAGCTTTCTCTCGTCCCATTTATGTATGGAGACGATATCGGCGTCGAATTTTTCGAGGATTGAGCGTATGGTGTCATTAACGCCCTGCCAATCGGACGCGGCAAGAGCTGAATCCACCATGAACATTCCTTCGTAAAGCTTGGCTGCAACAGTCTTCAAGTTACATACCTCCAGTAAAAATGTCTAAAAACTAAAAACTTCAAACCCTTTGACTTTTTCGCTTTTCACTTTCACTCTTTCTGTCCCGACTTGTCGGGATTGTATTCGTTCATTGCGGCGTCAACGCCGCTGCGAATCCAGCAAAGCACTGCATCTTTGGCCCTTTCGACCGCTTCGTCTATAACAACCCGCTGCTCCGCCGGCACATTCGACAGGACATAGTCGTAAGCTTGTGGCACGTTTCCACGCCCTTCAAGCCCGTGCCACGAGCCGATGCCGCATCGCAGCCGACAGAAATCCTCACTGCCCAGGGCTGCGATAATGCTCTTCAGCCCGTTGTGGCCTCCGGCGGAACCTCTCGGACGCATACGAATCACACCCGGCTCGAGTGCCATATCGTCGGTGACGACCATAAGCTCCGGCAGCGGCAGCTTGTAGAAGCCGGCCGCCGCAGCAACCGCCTGGCCGGAGCGGTTCATATAAGTCCAGGGCTTTAACAGTATTAACTTTTTATCTTCAAGCTCGGTCTCGCCGAAGCGTGCACCGAACTTGCGTTTTTTTACGTCCGTATTCAGGGCCGATGCAAGTGCATCTATGACTCTAAAGCCTACATTATGCCTCGTATCAGCATATTCTTTTCCCGGATTACCCAGGCCGACAATCATTTTCATTTATGTCTGTGCACCTATCGCGGCTATTGGCTTTCTTCCTCGGTTTCGGCTTCTTTGCCTTCAGCTTCGCCTATCACTTCCGGCGTGGCCGGCTGTTCTTCCTCGGCCTCCTCGGCGCTCTTGGCCGCGGCCACTATATGACAGGCTGCAACCAGTGCGTCAGGGGCGGTTATAAGCTTAACGCCTTCGGGCAGCTCTATGTCCGCGGCGTGGATGCTATCGCCGAGGCCGAGCTCGGTTACGCGGACAACGAAACGTTCCGGAATGCCGGTAACCATACACTCGACTTCCAGGCGGTCGAGGTGCTCTTCGACAATCGCGCCTTCCTGTGTTCCTTTGGCCGTACCTTTAAGCTCGATGGGCACTTCTACCTTGACGCGTTCGGTGGCGCTTACGCGCATCAGGTCGACGTGGATGATTTCCTTGCCGAGGTGGTCATACTGCAGGTCCTTGATTATGACCTTTTCCTTCTTGCTCTTGATTTGGACATCGAGCAGCCGGTGGCCGTGATGAACAGCCTCGGTGAAATCGTGTTTGTCGAGCGAGACGGCAACCGGTGTTTCTTTGTGGCCGTAGACCACGGCGGGGATTTTAGCCTCACTGCGGATGCGGGCCGCCGGTTTTCTGCCGGTGTTTTGACGAACCTGAACTTTTAGAGTCAACCTTTTTTCCATAACAGTCTTTAGTCCTCAAACAAACTACTTACCGATTCGTTATTGTGAATTCTACTTATCGCTTCGCCCAGCATATTCGAGACAGTCAGGACCTTGACGCCGAGCTTTTCAGCGCTGGCGGCGAGGGGGATTGTATCTGTAACTACTATCTCGTCAATAGGCGCTTTTGCCAGCTGTTCGACGGCGGCACCGCAGAATATGCCGTGCGTTGCCCCGACGTATATGCGCTGCGCGCCGCGGTTCTTCAGCAGCTTAGCGGCGCTGCAGACGGTCCCGGCGGTAGCGATGATGTCATCGCACATAAAAACGGTCCTGCCTTTGACGTCGCCGATAATCTGGCGCGCTTCGACTTCGGTACCGCTCATCCGCTTTTTATATACAATCGCCAGCTCACCGCCGAGGTGTCCGGCATATCTGGCTGCGATTTTTATGTTTCCGACATCGGGAGAGACGACCGTCAGGTTGTCGAACTTCTTTTCCTTAAAGTACCTGCTGAGAACCAGCTCGCCGGTCAGGTGGTCGACGGGAATGTCGAAGAAGCCCTGCAGCTGCGGGGCGTGTAAATCAATGGCCAGCACGCGGTCGGCGCCTGCGGTAGTAATAAGATTGGCTACCAGCTTGGCGGTGATGGGGACTCGTCCTTCGTCCTTTCTGTCCTGCCGGGCGTAACCATAATAAGGAATGACTGCGGTTATGCGGCGGACCGAGGCCCTTCGCAGGCAATCTATAAATATAAGCAGCTCGACAAGATTGACCTCCACCGGCTGACAAGTGGATTGAACGACGAAGCAATCCCTGCCGCGAACGTCTTCGTCGACCTTGATTACCTTCTCGCCGTCGGGGAAGACCTCTATCCCGCAGCGACCCAGCGGGATTTTAAGGTATTCGCAGACCTTTTTGGCAAGGTCGGGGTTGCTTGTTCCGGAAAAGATTCTCAGGTCGTTGTTTTTCATAGGTATCTTGCTGCCTCCATGCTAAGCCTCCGAACCAATTGCACTGGCGTCGTTGCCTGAAAACATCCGGCCTGGGCCTACTACGGAACCATCCTCAATAATAGTACCATCAGCCAGGAAAGCAAACGGGCCGACGCGGCACGAACTACCTATTTTTACATCCCCTTGAATATAGGTAAAAGGCTCGATGATTGTATCTTGCCCGATTGTTGCACGAACGTCAACCCATGTGTTGGCCGGGTCAATGATTGTCACGCCGCTTTCCATCAGTTCCTGCTGGATGCGCTGCTGCATGATTTTCGCTATAACGCTCAACTGTTGGCGGTCGTTGACGCCCATAGCCTCTTCCGGACGAACTGCGGTTACCGCGGCGATGGTGCAGCCTTCGCCGAGGATAATAGCCAAAGCATCGGTTAAATAGTACTCACTTTTGACATTATCGGGCCTTACCTCCGTCAGCGCCTCAAAGAGTATCTTATTATTGAACAGGTAGTAGCTGGGATTGACCTCTTTTATCTTGCGCTGCTCGTCTGTGCAGTCGTTATGCTCGACGATAGCCTTGATGTGCCCGCTCTGGTCGCGAATGATTCTGCCGTATCCAGTCGGGTCATCGAGCATTGCGGTAGCAAGGACCGCGGCATTGTTACCACCTCTGAAACTCTCTATCAATGATTGCAGGACTTCTGTGCGAATCAGTGGCCCGTCGCCGCAGAGAATCAGTGTCTGGCCGTCAAAATTCTTCAAATGCTCCCTGCAGCACAAAACCGCATGGGCCGTTCCGAGCTGCTCCTGTTGTTCGACCCAGACTATATCTTTCGCGTCTGCGAAATATTGCCGGACCTGCTCGCCGCCGTAGCCGACGACGACATACATCTTCTCTACGCCGACCTTACGGCAGGCGTCGAGCACATAGAAGAGCATCGGCCTGCCGCAAACCTCGTGCAGCACTTTGGGTATTTCAGTCTTCATTCGACTGCTGATACCCGCGGCCAGGATTATCGCAACTGGTTTATTCATAGACAGTTATGTTAATTAGTTAATCGGTTAACTGGTTAATTGGTTAATTTCAGGTCGCTGGCTGCTTTTCGCATCACAAACCCGGTTTTCTGATTCCTTGCGTTCTCTCAGATATTTCAAGTATCCGTTAATCTTTTTAAGGAGTTCGTAACCCTCCTCTTTTAATCTTTCCAGCAATGTCTCTTCTGCATACTTTTCATCCAAGCAAGTATTCAAGTCGTCTATCAATTCCTGCAGCGAACCACGCGATTGTCTTACGAACTGGATATTTTCCTGCCAGTGATACCTGCCGTGGCCCTCAGCAATATTATTTGTAAGCGATAAAGCTGCTCTTCGCATTTGTGAAACTAAGTTAAATTTCTCAAATTCGGGCAACCGACGAGCAAGCTCGTAAATCCTTACTCTGTATTGCCTTGCGCTCTTATATACTTCAAGATTTTCGAAGCTGTAAGCATTCATAAATCAACTACTAACTAATTAACTACTCACCATTTAACCAATTAACCATGCTTTTATCTACCCGGCCAGGACTCGAACCTGGAATATGGGCACCAAAAGCCCATGTGTTACCGATTACACCACCGGGTAAA
>CAZFHM010000119.1:4858-7538 GCA_964518825.1 uncultured Pirellulales bacterium | reverse complement strand
AGCAAGTCAGACTCCCTTCTTAAACATCGATTGACTATGTTATATACGAAATGCTTTTCTTGTCAATAGCCAACCGACTACTGTGGGGGCAGTATAGTTCCATACTGCACGTAGCACATATAAATAACGTAGCACATGGTAGCAGCCGCTAATCCACAAGCTACGGCGAGGATAACCGTATAGAGGTTATTCGGCGGTGTAATTTTTTGGCCGGGCACCTGCTGCGGACTCATTTGGTAAACCTTAATCAACTATCAATATATTATTGCTAATGACTCAGAGATTTGTTGAGGCATTGTCGCCGACCATAGGCTGCTGCTGCACAAGCTCGAGCACCCCGACCGATTCCTCGACATCAACGCTGATAACAAGTATATCGCAAATAAACGCATCGCCGCGTGTGACGTGGAATCTCATACCTTTGTTTACTCCGTCAGCCGAGCCGACGGAAATGGCGGCCATGGAGTTTTTCATATCAACGGCCGTTACCAGGGCCTTGAGGTCAATATCTCTTACCGGCAGAGTCGCCGTGGCGGTCTCCCGCGGAATAGTGACAGGCATTGGACTGGCCGCCTGCCGGCCGATGGCCTTGAGCGGTTCATTCAGCCGACTAAGCAACTCGGCTTTTTCTTCTTCGAGGGCCTTTACCTTGTTCTGCATATTTTTTAGTACAGCGTCTTTTTCGAGAAGCGCGATAGAAGTTTCATCCAGCTCTTTTTTAAGCTTTACCGCTTCGGCCCTGGCATTGTCCAGTTCATCCTGTGCATTTTTGAGAAGCCGGCGCTGGTCCTCTTCAGCCTGGCGAAAACCGTCGGCAAGAGCGGTCCACTTGTTTGCCTCGTCCAGCAATCTTGCCACCTCAGCCTTTTGCCTGCTAAGTTCCGACTCGGCGCCGCGGAGCTTATTCCCGAGTTCTGTAATCTGTTTGGTCAAATCATTTTCTCTCTGCGCGAACTGCGACTTAGCCTTATCAAGGTCGCTGTTTGCGGCGTTGGTTCGCTGCGTCGTCTGCTGGAGCTGCTGATTATAATCCTGGGCCTTGTCTTTATAATTCTCGGCGCTTGCAACGTAACTAACCACCATTGCGCACAAAACTACAGTGGCGAACGTCAGCAAGACTATCAGAATCTTCGTGAGCGGACTCAAAACAGGTTCCTTTCAAAAACAACTGTCAAATGATTGTGCTTTTTCACCCCACCCAGTTTAGCAATTCACGGGGTCATAGTCTACATATTTTAAGGGTTTTGGGGCGTTTCGTCAAGTCAATTCTGGTAAAATACGTAATCCAGTGAAGGTCCCTAAAAAGCTATAAAGGTCTCATAATATTGTATTTAACTGTTTAGCTACGGCTCGGCCCGGGACGAGTCAAGTTCTGCCGCCTGAAGAACGGCCTGGGCTGCGGCCAGCCTGACCAGAGTAGAATCGCTTTCAATCATTTTTGGAAGATAGTGAGTAACTTTCGGCGTACCTAATCTCCCGATTGCAAGGGCCGTAAGCACCATGATTCGCTCCTGACTTTGTTTATCCAGGCCTGCGGTAAGGTGCTCTTCGAAAACGCTGAGTACTACCTGCTCGCCGGACGTATCGCCAAGCAACGCAAGCTGCTCGGCAGCGGCCAGCCGCACCTCGACAATATCGTCATCGAGCTTGGTGAACAGGGCCTCTTTCGCCTGAACAGTACCCAATGCCCCCATCGCTTTAATTCCGATAATCTTGTTCTCGACGAATTTGCTGACAAGCATTGTCCATATCTTGGGTACTATCTGCTCGTCACCAAGCCTGGCGATTGCTTCGGTGGCCTGGTAGCGTACCTTGGGCTCGGAGTTGTCATCATCCTTGGCCCAGTACAAAAGTTCCAGCACATTGGGGTCGCCGGCCTTACCCAGAAGCACTACGGCATTAGCCCGAACGGTCTGGTCCGAGCTTGTCACAGCCTGACGAATGGGGTCGAGATATTGTTTGTAACCCAGCCTGTACATAGCGTAATCGGCAGCGATTTTGGTATTTTCATCAGCCACCTGAGCGAGGCGCTGCACGACGTTCTTGGCAAGGTAGTATTCCGTATCACCGACCGCTACGGCGGCAGCGAATCTTACCGGTACATAATCGTCGCGTAGCAGCATCTGGACCCTCGGCATAAGCTGCTTCTGGCCGGTATTCGCAACAATCTCAATGGCATTCGCCTTGATAATCGGATTGGGATTATCGAGGGCCTGTTCGATAATAAGCAAGGCCTTTGGCCGTAAGTTCTTCAGCCCGGTCCCGCCCGGCAACCTGACCCCTTCGAGCGAGCCCTTGCATCCGGAGAATATCGACAGGCCGATACACACAACCAAAAATGCCGCAATCGCCGGTGTCCCCCGACAGGTCGGGGTCTTAAACGCACGTTTACCGCTTTTCATTTTTGCCAACCTTCTTTGTAATATTTCGGATAACCGGCCCCGACAGCAGTAAAATTAGTATGCACAAAACAAGAACCACACAGCTTGTGCCCAGCCACTGACCGAATCGGCTGAAAATCGTTACCCGGCTGTCAATTACAACCCTGTCTGCGAAATAGCCTTCCACGCCGGCCCTGTCAAAAACCTCTCTGGGCAGGTCCCCCGCCATATATCCGTTTTGTATGCGTCCCAGCGGGTCAATCAGGCAGCTAATACCAGTGTTGACGCTGCGCAGGACC
>CAZFHM010000119.1:0-4848 GCA_964518825.1 uncultured Pirellulales bacterium | reverse complement strand
AAATACACTGGCTATCGTATGCTGCTGCAGCTCGGTGCTCGGTTTGACCTTGCCATCGGCGAACTTAACGAACCAGCCGTCGTTGCTTATATTGACAAGCCAGTCAACTTTTTTCGCATCATTTTTATCGATAGCAAATCCGCGGGCGATTTGCGGAACAGTTCCCTCGTAACATATCATCACGCCAAACCTGTAGTCCTTTTGGGCCTTGCTGCTCTTCATCTCAAAAACCGTGAACCGGGTCCCCGGTGTCAGGTTGTAATCGAAATCGTAAGGGCTGAATTTCATAAGAAGATTATAGAGCCACGGCATGCTCTGCTTAAACGGCACAACCTCGCCGAACGGCACTAAGTGAATCTTGCTGTATTTGACCGGCGCCTGGTCGCCGCGCGGCTCGTATAAAAACGCCGAGTTGTATTTGTCCAGAGCAAGGCTTCCATCTTGTTTATATCTCACTTCGCCGCCCGTCGCACCAACAAGTATATAAACACCCTGCCGGGCATGGTCGCACAGGGCTTTGTGAAAAAAGATATTCTGCTGAGCATCGAGCAGAAACGGCCAGACTCCACTTTCCATTATCGAAGGAATTATCGTTTCCGGCCAGGCTATTAACTCGGCCCCATCGGCTGCAGCGGCCCTGCTCAGGGCCAGGAGCTGTTCGAAAATTTGCTGGTTGACCTCAAAAATCTCCGAGTCCTTGACCGACTGCGGCAGATTGGACTGAACCGCAGCTATTACAGGGCCCTGTTCGAAAGTGCTGTCGGATTCATTAATGCGATACCTGCCGTAAAATAAGGTCGCGATAAAGGCAAACGAAACGAGTATCCACTTCAGGATGAAATCTATTCTCACCAACCTCTTGACGCGAATGGCAAGTATGAATTCGACAACAAAGGCGTTGACTAACGCCACGAGAAAAGACACTCCCGCCGCTCCGAATATATCGGCAATCTGAATCAGCGGGATGTTCACATACTGGCTGTGCGAAAGATGCCGCCAGTAAAATCCGCCCAGAAAAAGTCCCTGCAAATTTTCTATGCCGACTATTAAAACCGGCACCGCAAGAAGCAGTGGAACCTTATGCCTTCGGACGGCGCGAATTGTTATAACAAGCACCGGCCAGAGCAACGCGGTATAAGCACAAAATGCTATCCAGCCGCTTACGGTGACATAACTCATCCAGTAGACATTACCCAGCCAGTAAACAATCGCGACTATATAAGAGGTCAGAACAAGACGGGATGATTTTGCGTCACTCAAAACAATAAGGATGAATGGTACATACGCGACCCACGCCAGAAAGTAGAGTCCGAAAGGCGGTTGAATCAAAGTCAATAAAACCGCGCTTGCGGCAAAAGCCGCAAGACAATAAAGCGCACTGTTTCGACGTGGCTTTGTCAATCTGCCAGTACCTCCAGCGCCGCAGTTACCTTTTCACGGCTAAGCTTGTTAGAACCATTGACCCTGACGTTGAGCTGATTTATGAAGATTTCGATAAGATTTTTGTCGCTGAGTATCTGCCCGGCAGGGACTGTCATATCCATCATCAGCCGCCTGACCTCATCAAATTCATGGGGCCTCAGAAATAAATTATCTCGTTTTGCTTTAAGCTCTTTTAGTCTTGCTTTTGTGTTAGTGACGTATTGTTCTGAGATGTCTATTCCTGCATAGTCTCTACCCAACTGAAGGGCAGCGGCGGCAGTCGTACCCGAGCCGATGAACGGGTCGAGAACGAGGTCGCCGGGATTCGAACTTGCTGCGATGATTCTCTTGAGCAGGCTTTCCGGCATCTGGCAGGGATGCCAGTCCTGTCTTTCATTGAAGGTTCCGCATACACGTGAGTACTCGGTCCAGACGTCGTCGGGCATCTTGCCTTTGGGGTTCGCGCGCCTGTCGTTATATGTAAGCTGGCGGTCCGAAGGCACTCGCACGGCCCAGTCATTGAAAGTAAATTCGTTTTTGTCATTTACAAAGTAAAAAATGTGCGTATGTGAGCGGGCGAATTTGTTTTTTGTCTGCTGGCCGAACGTGTAGTGCCATATTATCCAGTTACGCATGAACAGGCCGATTTCATCGGCGATAAGTCTTACATTAGCGGCGTATTCATCACCGATTGCGATGTAAAATGAACCGTGCGGTTTAAGGACAGCTTTGCAGACGCTCATCCAGTCTAAAGTCCACGCAATATAGTTTTTGCTTTTGACCTTGTCGTAGTACTTATCGTATTTGTAACCGATGTTGAAAGGCGGGTCGGCGAAAATCAAGTCTGCAAAAGGCTTTTTAACCTTGCCAAGTATTTCAATACAGTCCCCGCATACAATCTTGTTGCGCAGCTTATTCATACCGATATATTAAGGATTGGGCCGGTATTTGCAACCAGATTCGGCGGTGGACATGCTGCTAAAAGCAGCTCACCTGTTCTCAATGATGAAACTACGGTTTTATGACGTGCTGTTCTGTAAAGACCTTGCCGGAGACGTAATCGGTGAAGGTCATTTTTACCGTAAGAGGCTTGTCAAAAGACTTAACGGTATTTGTGATGTCGAAGACAAGGCGATAATTGGCAGTCACTACCGTAGCAAACCACATCTTCTTTAATTCTTCGGGGCCGACCTGCCATTTAGCAAGAAGTGCGCCCTTATCATCTGCTTTATTGAGGTCCCAGAGTTCTACTTCGACAGCGCCGGACGCTTTTATAATATCGCCCTGGGAATCAATCGGCTGGAGGTAAACGATGAGCTTTTCCTTTGTGCCGTTTTTGTCCCTGTCGTAGAAATTCGTATATTTTGTCAGTTTTACCGACTCAAGTTCGTACAGGCTTTCAACCCGGACTTCAGGACTAAGCTCGGCAAGTGATTTAATCTGATTGGCAAGCTGGCTGCTTTCGGCTTTGGCTGCTTCGATATCTTTTTGAAGCCGGCGGTTCTCTTTTTCAAGCTGGGCGTTTTTACTTTCGAGCAGTTTGACGTGGTTGTCCGGGCCGCAACCGGCAATTATTAACAGTGACATCAAAAAAAGAAGTGCATACTCTCTCACTTTATGTTCCTCTTCAAATTGCATCCCTGCGGCGGTTAGTCCGCCTGAGATTCTACTCGTCGCTTTCGCCTTCTGCCCGCCCGGTGACAATTACCGGCGCTTTTTGCAGTATCCTGTCCACCAGGCCATAGCTGATAGATTCTTCGGCTTCGAGCCACAGGTTCCTGTCGCAGTCTTTCTCGATTTTCTCAGCCGACTGGCCCGTATGTTCTGCAAGTATTTTATAGAGTCGTTCGCGAAGCCGCAATATCTCTTTTGCTTCTATATCCAGGTCCGTCGCCGGACCGGTCAACACTCCCGCAATCAGAGGCTGATGCAGCAGGACCCTGCTGTTATTGAGCAGATAGCGTTTGCCCGATTTGCCCCCCGCCAGCAGCACCGCTGCCATACTCGCCGCCTGGCCTACGCAGTAGGTGGCCACCTCGCATCGCAGAAATTGCATCGTATCGTAAATTGCCAGGCCGGCTGTGATGGAGCCGCCGGGAGAGTTGATATAAAAATGAATATCAGTCTTGCTGTCTTCATTGCTCAAAAACAGCATCTGGGCGATAATCAGGTTAGCCGCGGTGTCGTCGATCGGACCGCCAAGAAAGATTATCCTGTCTTTGAGCAGTCTCGAATAAATGTCATAGGCGCGTTCGGTCCGCCCGCTTTTTTCAATAACAATCGGTACAAGATTCTGGTTCAATGTCATTTTTCTATCCCTGAGCGATTAGGTTGATTTTATTCTTTTTTGTTTTCTTCCGGCTTCCGGTCTTTGTTCTTTTCGTCGCTTTCGTGAAGGACGTCATCTATAAGGCCGTACTTCTTCGCCTCATCAGCGGTCATATACCTGTCACGTTCGGTTTCGGCCGTGATTTTTTCCATGCTCTGGCCGGAGTGTTTCGACAGTAATTCGATAATCAGCTTCTTGGCCTTTAGAATCTCTTCAGCCTGAATCTTGATATCCGCGGCCTGGCCTGTTACGCCGCCCCAGGGCTGATGCAGCATTACCTTGGCGTGCGGCAGTGCATGCCGCTTGCCCGCCGTGCCGGCAGCCAGAATAATCGCCGCGCCCGACTGTGCCCTGCCGATGCAATAGGTGGCTACGGGAGAGCTGATAAACTGCATCGTATCGTAAACCGCCATGGTATCGTCGACACTGCCGCCGGGCGAGTTGATATAAAGACTTATCTCGCTGGCGCGTTTGAGGTTGTCAAGATACAGCAGTTTCATGATTACCTCGGCGGCCCGGGCGTAATTGATTTCACCAATAAGAAAAACGATACGGTTATCCAGCAGCATATCATCGAGCGTCATCTCGCGGGTCCGCTGGTATGGAGAGGACCGCATCTGCATTCGAGGCTCGGCACCGCTAATGATGCTGTTCACGGGGTACTCAATCATCTGTAATTCCTTCAATTAAGCCTGCCCCGGTCATTCAGAAGTTAGCGCCGGGGGTCTGTGCACTATATCGGGTATTTCTATTTGTCGGTTTTCTTTTTAGTTGTCTTTTTTTGCTTTTTGGCTGGGCTTTTATCGGACAAAGTCTTTTTCTCGGCTTTTTTCGCGGTTGTTCTCGTCGCTTTTTTAGCGGTTTTTCTGGTTTTTTCTTCGGTTTTAGCTGCTTTTGGGGGTTTTTCAGCGATTTTTTTCGGCTCGACTTCGGCTATTTTTGCAGATTCGAGCAGTTTCTCGACGCACTTTTCGTCGCGGATTTGCTGGCGGAATTGTTCGAGCGAGCCGTTTTTCGGCATCAACTGCCGCAGTCTTTCCCGCCGCAGGCCCTGCAGGACAGCCAGCCCAGCTATCTGGCCGTTCAGCACCTCATCG
>CAZFHM010000118.1:0-7572 GCA_964518825.1 uncultured Pirellulales bacterium | reverse complement strand
TACCGGACTGGTTTTGGATTACATTTACGTTTGCGTTCGGCTGCTGTATCGGCAGCTTTCTCAACGTTGTAATCTACCGCCTGCCGCGCGAAAAATCCTTAGTCAAGCCGCCTTCAGCCTGCCCGGCCTGCGGCCGGCACATCCAGTTCTACGACAATATCCCCCTAATCTCGTATTTAATGTTAGGCCGAAAGTGCCGTTACTGCAAGGCCCCGATTTCGCCGAGATATTTCGTCATTGAACTGCTCACCGGCCTGATGTTCGTATTCACATATTATTTATTCTTCCGTTCGAACCTCCGGGCAGGCGTCCCCGCATTTCTGTCAGGCGGCTGGCTGCTCTACCTGGTAACTATAATTCTGCTTTCCGTCCTTATTGCATCGAGTGCCATTGACATCGAGTTGTGGATAATACCCCTTTGGCTCTGCTGGTTCGCCACCGCAGTCGGCATAATCGGCTCAGCTGTGGTTCCGCTGTTGATAGATTACAAAGCTATTGACGGCTACCGTCTTTTGCCGTACGCCTCAGCCGATACCGCAGCCCTGGCCCTTGGCGCTGCCGTCGGCCTCGGCGTATCGATGCTATTGCTCGCAACCGGCCTGCTGAAGCGAAGTTACGACTTCCCCGAAGAA
The DNA here is from genome assembly GCA_964518825.1 of uncultured Pirellulales bacterium. Classification (GTDB taxonomy): domain Bacteria; phylum Planctomycetota; class Phycisphaerae; order Sedimentisphaerales; family Anaerobacaceae; genus JBBABK01. The sequence goes on along the minus strand of CAZFHM010000118.1, from coordinate 6,940 downwards.
CCCGGCCCACCAACCACCAGCCACGAACCCCGAATCAACCATCGCCTTGAAGCCCTGCGGGAGCTGCTGTTTTTAGCTCCGGTCATCGTCGGCGCCATTATCGCCTATTTGATGGCTGGTAGTGCCGGGCCGATACGCGAATTTTGGCTCGGCTTTTCGCAAAAGCCGGCAGTTGCGGGGCTTTTAGGCAGCATTTTCGCGTACTTTATCGGCTGCGCCATCGTCTGGACCAGCCGTATCCTTGGCACGCTGGGATTTGGAAAGGAGGCCATGGGCCTGGGCGATGTGCACCTTATGGGTGCTGCTGCGGCCTGTATCGGCCCGATTCCCATTACCGTCGCTTTTTTCGCCGCCCCGTTTTTCGGGCTCACCGGGGCGTTCGTACAGATGTTTTTCAAAAAAACTCGACAAATTCCTTACGGCCCCTCCTTGTCATTGGGGATATTTACTGTTATTATTCTGCATGACCGCATCTTTGGGTATTTTGCCTGGATGCGCGGGTGGCAATAATGGATTAACAATAGGGGCAGCCCGGAGGCTGTGAAAAGCGTTCGGGGGCCCGAAAGACAAAGGAGGTTCAAAATGCAGACCGCCGGAAAAAGATTTAATGTCGTACTTATTCTAATCGCAATGGTGTTGATGCTGATGTCATCAGGCTGTACCAACTGGAAGAAAAAATACGAAGCACTCAACGTCGAGTACCAGAATATGAAGGGGCTGCTCGAGCGCGAACGGGCTGAGAAACAACAACTCGCCGGCGAAGTGGCTACGGGCCAGCAGACCATAGAAGAGCTGCAAAGACAAATCGCCGAACGAAACCAGAGCCCGGCAGAGGCCACCGGATTCGGTGAAGGATATGACGTGGCCTTCGATGCCGCCGCCGGCACGATTACCGTTACTCTGCCCAACGCCATCCTCTTTGCTTCCGGCAAGGCCGAACTGAAAGGGGCAACACTTACCGAGCTCGACCATATAGCAGGTGTAATCAAGGATAAGTACGGCGGGATGCAGATAGACGTTGTAGGTCATACCGATTCCGACCCAATCAAAAAATCAAAGTGGGCCGACAACTGGGAGCTGTCCGCACAGCGGGCGCTGAGTGTTCTGAGATACCTTATCAAAAAGGGAATACCCGAAGACCAGATACAGGCCAGCGGATGCGGTGAAAGCCGACCGGTCGCGTCTAATACATCCTCAAGCGGGAAGTCACAGAATCGACGCGTTGAAATTGTCGTCCATATGAAATGAAAGTTGCGGCAGGTTTTTAAAGACATAAAACCCCCTGATTGAATCAGGGAGTTTTATTTGAATCCATGTTATGTGGTGATTCGAGACGTCGGTGGCTCAGCTATTTTCGCTGTAGCATTCATCGCTGAATGTATTTGTCGAATTGGCTATTCGGGAGAAAGTTCATCAGTTATAAGAAAGCAATTCGTCATGCATTAACCTGCGCTTCAATAATTTTCTGAAAGTGTGCCGGCTAAAATCAGTGAACGATTTGGAATCGATACCAGTCACATTTGTTACAACCTCTTGCCATTGTTGACCTTATGAGAATACTTTATAAAGTTTGTTGAGTAACGGTGATTTTAATTGTATTGTGAAAAACAAGATGGTATAATTTTGTATAGTGTAATTCATCGCGGGTTGGTGTACAGGCGTGTCGAGGATTCGACGTATTACGGAGGTTTCAGGATGAGGAAGATACCGTTTTGCCTGTTCTTCATTTCGGCGTTTTTTCTCTGGTCAGGTGTAGTTGGTTCGGGGGAAAGACAGTCTTTGGATTCCGGGGGTTTGTTACACGAAGAGGCCAGGCGCCACTATGAAAATTTTCAGAGGTATGTGCCCGGCGAGTTGATTATAAAATATAAAGGTTCCGCACCAGACGCCGAGAGAGCATTAAATGGCTTGGAAAGAACTTACAGATTAAGCTCTTGGAGCAAGTTATTTGCACCGCCTCCTAAGAAAAAAGTTTTCTCCCGAAGAGACGAGCGCAAACCGAGAAATTTCAAAAAACCCAACCTCGACAATATCTACCTTATTCAGTTTGCAGAAGATATTGACGTCGAAGCTTTGGCGCGGGAATTGATGAAGGACCCGCAGGTGGAATACGCTCATCCGAACTATCTGCTTTATGCTTTAGAGACTATTCCGAACGATACTTACTTTAATGAACAGTGGGCGCTGAGAAATACGGGGCAGACCGGCGGCACGCCCGGCGCGGATATCAAGGCTGATTACGCGTGGGACATCCAAAAAGGCGACCCCAATATCTTGGTCTGCATTTTGGACAGCGGCGTTGACTATAATCATCCGGACCTTGCGGCCAATATCTGGATTAATCCGGGGGAGGACTGTGAGCCATTTGGTGTTGTCGGGCCGGAAGATTTTAACGGAGTCGACGACGACGGAAACGGAAAGGTGGACGATATCCGCGGCTGGGATTTTGTGACTTACAGCTATACAGGGCCTTTTTGGCCAAGATTGTATTCTGGAGAAGATGGTGGGCCGGCTGATAACGACCCAATGGATTTTCTTGGGCACGGCACTAATTGCAGCGGGGTCCTCGCTGATTCCAACAACTCAACTGGCATAGCAGGCGTGGCGTGGCACTGCAGGATTATGGCGGTCAGGGTCATGTTTGCTATTCGGTACGAATCCGGCGGGGCAATGTATGGCGGAAGTAAAGTTTCGGATTTTGCCAATGGACTATATTATGCTGCCAATAATGGCGCCGATGTTGTAAGCATGAGCTTAGGGTTTTGGGGATCGGCAAGTAATGTACAGACTATTAAGGACGCCATCGACTATGGGTACGCCGAGGGTTGTGTTTTGGTAGCTGGTGCAGGAAATTACTTCTTAGAAAAGGATGTCCCGGCAATGTTTAACAACGTCATTGCAGTGGCAGCCACTGACCACAATGACGAGCGAAGTGTATGGGTTTCATATGATGCACCTGAGCGTGACCGTGGTTCAAATTATGCGGCGTGGGTGGATGTGGCAGCGCCGGGGAGCGCTATATACACGACCGATGTTGGAGGCGGATATGACCCCGATTTTGACGGGACATCTGCGGCGACGCCACACGTCGCGGCTGCGGCGGCAATGATACTTTCACAGGAACCTAACTTGACTAATGAAGAGGTGGCCTGGATTCTGAGACGGTCTGCGGACGATATTGCAGAGATGGGCAGGGACCTGCTGGGCTACGGCAGGATAAATGTGGAGGAAGCATTGAACAACAGCAGCAAACCGGTGTTAAAGGCGAGCATCGATTTTCCGGCGGTATCGAGTTATATCAGTAATGATAATAATGTGCCTATTTTGGGTTACGCCTCCGGGGAAGACTTCAATGATTATACGCTGTCGTGGGGGGTAGGTAAGGAGCCAAATTCATGGATACTTATAGCCGAGTCAAATACACCTGTTGAGGACAGTGTTCTAGGTCATTGGGACACGAATACACTCGAACGCAACTTTTACACACTAAGACTCACCGTCAATGACTCGAACGACGAATCCTTTGACTATCGCCACATTGTTTTACTGAATCCTGATCTTGCGCCTGGTTGGCCTATAAGTGTCGAAGGTTGTATGTATCATTCATCAGTAACAGTAGCAGATATTGATGATGATAATGATATGGAGATTCTCGGTTCTCCCTATGTTTTGCAGTCTTATCGTGAGTGGGGCTATGGTGATGAAATTATTTTTGCTTTTCATCACGATGCCTGCTCGGTTTCGGGCTGGCCTACGGAACCTGACGGTTATGTTTACGAAGGAACACCAGCGATAGCCGACATTGACGGGGACAGCAATGCAGAGATTGCTGTAGCGGTTTGGAGTGATCACTACGTTTACCTCTGGCACGCTGACGGGATTATTGTTTCTGGCTGGCCTAAGTACAGTAGCGGCGCCGGTTTTCTGGGCGCGGCTGCCATATACGACCTGGACGGCATTGCTGAAAACGGCCTTGAGATTATCGCCGCAGCAACAAACGAAGATGATGATTACGGGAGTGTCTATGCGTGGCATGCCGATGGTACGCTCGTAACCGGCTGGCCACAGGATTGTTATATGACCTATGCTACACCGGCCGTGGCGGATGTTGATGCAGACAGGAAAGGAGAGATTTTCATCGGCGCGTATGATAACAAGATGTATGCCTTCAATGATGATGGAACTACTCTGGAAGGCAGTTGGCCGGTAACAGTCGGCGGTCAAATATTTTCCTCCGCTGCTATAGCCGATATTGATGATGACGGGGAATACAAGATAGTCGTCGGCTGCAAAGACCATAAGGTTTACGCGTGGGAAATCGATGGAAGCAGTGTGACGGGGTGGCCGAAAACCACCGGCGGCGTTATCTGGTCGTCGCCAGCCATAGGAGACATCGACGGTGATGGAGGCCTGGATATCGTTATCGGCTCAGATGACTGCAACGTATATGCCTGGCATGGGGACGGGACGGTTGTTGCCGGCTGGCCTGTTACGACAGGAGGGGAGGTAAAATCCTCAGCCACGATTGGTGACATCGACGGCGATGGACAGGTGGAAGTTGTGATTGGTTCATATGACAGGAATATTTATGCGTTTAACGGAGATGGGACGGTTGTTCCAGGCTGGCCACTCATTACAACGGGTACTAACGCATGTTCGGCTGCGATAACGGATTTGGACAATGACGGCGATGTTGACCTGACGTTTGGGTCAAATGACTTCAAATTATACGTTTTTGACATCAATGCTCCTTATGACCCCAATAAAATGCCTTGGCCGATGGCCCATCGGGACGTTCAAAATACCGGCTTCTATCCATCGGACAGACCGGTAGTTGTTAATACACAACCTGCGTTTGGTGGCCTTGAATGTGTTGTAAGGCAAATTGAAGCAACCTTCAGCGAACCAGTAGTGAATGTTTCGAAGGATGACCTGACACTTTCAGTTGGGACGGTAATATCAGTAAATGGTGCAAATGAAGGACCGTATGTCTTTAAAGTCCTCGTAACCGAACCCGGCCTTATTAATGCTACACTGGCTGGTGATATTAACGACCTTGATGACCGTGGCATGATACCGTACCAGTGGACATTTAGGCAGATAACTGCTGCGGGTGATTTCGACTGTGATGGGCATGTAAAACTGAATGACTTTGCAGTTTTGGCCTCGCATTGGATGGAATCTGACTGCAATGTCTTGAACAATTGGTGCGATGGAACTGATTTAGACTGGACTGGACAAATAGATTTATCTGACCTGAATATAGTGGCAGAAAATTGGCTAATAAAACCGGGAACTTTCTATGATGGATTAGTTGCCTATTGGAGCTTTGATGAAGGCGACGGGGACATCGCATATGATTATTCCGGCAATGACAATGATGGAACAATATGTGGCGCAGTATGGGTTGATGGTATATCTGGAGGTGCTTTGAATTTTGACGGAGCGAATGACTATGTTAACTGTGGGAACAAAGCAAGTTTGGATATCGATAATGAGATTACGATCGCAGCGTGGGTGAAAAGAAATGCAGAAGGTACAAGTTGGGAAATGATTATCAATAAAGACCCAGCAGGCAGTACCGATGATAATTGGTTTTTGGGAATTAATGAAAACACAGCTATGTTCAGAGTAACCACTGATATCCCGCACAATTTAGACTCGGAAGTAGTAATATCTGCTGGTTCTTGGTACCATCTTGTTGGAACATACGATAAGAGTTACTTAAGGATATATGTGAATGGTGAAGAAAAAAACAGCCTCTCAGAAAGTGACGGTATAGATGTGGTTAATAGGGATGTTCATATAGGAAGTGCCTCGGGAGGAAGTAGCTATCCTTTCAATGGCTTGATTGACGAAGTTCGGATTTATAATAGAGCATTGGGGCCAGAAGAAATCCGCATTCTTTATGAAAATCCGTGACCTTTAGACGGATCATACACAGTCCCCTGCGGTGCAGGGGCAAGGAATTGCCCCACGGCACTGCCGTGGGCCAAAATCCCTCGTCGCGAGCGGCGAGGCTAATCGAAACGACAAAATCTAAAAACCCCGCCACATCCCGATAAAAGGAATCGGGAATGATGACGGGGCTAAATATATAACCCCTAATAAATTAGGGGGCTAAATTTTTATTTTATTTTGTATTGGTTTGTTATTGGTAATCGTCGGTCTTTGCCGAAGGCCTTGGGTGTAATCTTCACGCCGGGAGGGGACTGCCTCCGCTTATATTCGTTCCTGTCAACCAGGCTGACCGTACGCAAAACGTCTTCCTTCGGCAGGCCTGACTCAATCAGCCCCTTAACAGAGCAGTCCTGCTCAACGTAACCCTCTAATATCCTGTCGAGCAAATCATAATCGGGCAGTGAGTCACTGTCTTTCTGGTCTTGCTTCAGTTCCGCGCTCGGAGGTCTTTCAATTACGGCATGGGGGATGACCTGCCTGCCGGCGATTTCATTTATATATTTGGCAAGTTTATAGACGGATGTTTTGGGTACGTCTTTTATGACCGCGAAGCCGCCTGCTGTGTCGCCGTAAAGCGTCGAGTATCCGACGGCCGTCTCGCTCTTGTTGCCCGTTGTCAGGACCAGTGAGCCGAACTGATTGCTCAGCGACATTAATATGCTGCCGCGAATCCTGGCCTGGAGGTTTTCATAAGCGATACCTTTGTTATCCCAGCCGTTCACCGTCGAAAGGGCCTTGTCGAACTGCTGGAGGGTCGGCTCGATGGGAATTGTAAGAAACTCGATTCCAAGATTGTCGGCAAGTTTGGCAGCGTCCGATTTGGTCTGCTGTGTATTGAACCTTGACGGCATTGTGATGCCGGTCACGTTTTCTTTTCCCAGCGACGCAGTCGCTATGGCTGCTACGACGGACGAATCTATCCCGCCGGACAGGCCTATCAATATCTTGCCGAATCCATTTTTGCGTACATAGTCCCGCG
>CAZFHM010000117.1:0-7599 GCA_964518825.1 uncultured Pirellulales bacterium | reverse complement strand
GAGGCCATATTCAGCATAGCCATAGCGGCTTTGATGGGTATCGGATTAGTGGCCAGGGACAATAAATCCCTGCTCAGGGCGAAGAGTTTTTTGTGCCATTTAAGGGCCGAGACGAAATCGCCTTCGAGAATCAAATCGGTCATAGCCTTTACGTCGGCGGGGACGATATTAGCGACGACACTGATAACGCCTTTGCCCCCTACCGCGGCCATCGGCAGGGTCAGCGAATCGTCGCCGCTGATTATGGTAATATCGCAGCTTGTCGCAATCTCGCTGGCCATATCGAGTCTGCCGCTGGCCTCTTTGATTGCGACGATATTATCGAGCTGCGCGAGTCTCGCTACGGTCTGCGCGGTCAGTCCGTCACCGCCGCATCGGCCGGGTATATTGTACAGCACGATGGGCAGGTCCACTTCTTCGGCGATGGCTTTGAAGTGCTGATAGAAGCCTTCCTGGGTCGGCTTATTATAATAAGGACAGACCTGCAGCGTAGCGTCGGCTCCGACTTTCCTGCTGAACTCGGTAAGCTCGATGGCCTCGGCGGTACTGTTCGAGCCGGCGCCTGCGATGACGGGCACGGCGCCGCCGACGGTCTTGACTACCCGCTCGATGACCTGTTTGTGCTCGGCGTGGCTTAACGTAGGCGACTCGCCGGTAGTGCCGACCGGAGCTATCGCATCGATTCCGTTTTCCAGTTGAAAATCAATCAGCTCGTCGAGCGTTTCAAAATCAATTTCGCCGTCCTGAAAGGGCGTTATCAACGCCACCATAGCACCATGAAACATCTTAAACTCCTGTTAAAATATTGTTTAGAGCATTTAACATAATGAAAAAGACACAGATTAACACTGCTTTTTTCAGACACGGATTCCGTCTCCGCTGCGCTACGCCGTGACAAGTAACACAGATTTACACGGCTCTTTCTATAGAATTTTAGACACGGATTCACACCCGTCTTCGTCCCGATAGAAAACATCGGGACTACGCCGGGCAGGCGGATTTACACTGTTTATAACTATCCGGTTTTTTTCAGAATCGTCAAGTACTGCCGGACGGTGTCAGCGAGTCCGGTATCGAGGGCCTCGGCTATCAGCGCGTGGCCGATTGAAACTTCAAGAATACCTTTTACGCCGGCCAGAAACGCACTTAGGTTCTGCAGGTTAAGGTCGTGTCCGGCATTGACACCGAGTCCGGCATCCTGCGCAGCTTTGGCCGCGGCGGCGAATCGTTTTATGCTGCCCTGAAGGTCCTTATCCTCACGAAAGGCCTTGGCATACGGCTCGGTATAAAGCTCAACTCTATCGGCCGAGGCCTTGGCAGCCTGTTCGATACCACCAGCGGCATCCATAAAAACACTGACGCGAATGCCCAGCTCTTTAAGCTCATCGACGACAGGCTGAAGTTTTTCCAGATTAGCTTTAATGTCCCATCCGTGGTCGCTCGTATTCTGGGTCGGGTCATCCGGTACGAGCGTAGCCTGGTGCGGCCTGATGTCATGAAGCAATTCCATCAGTTTTCCAGTAAATGGATTGCCTTCGATATTAAACTCAATACCAGGATAGTCTTCAAGCATATCACGCAACTCGTACGCATCGGCATAGCGGATGTGCCTTTCGTCCGGCCGGGGATGTACGGTTACCCCGTGGGCGCCGGCTTCGATTACCGTCCGGGCCGCTTCGAGCACAGACGGCAAGCCGATATCACGCTGGTTCCTCAGTAATGCTATTTTATTGAGATTTACGCTGAGCTTCGTCATATTCAGCAGATTATAGCCCCCCTATACGAACCATCAAGCAAATAACAACTCATTCAAAAACGACCCTGCCGCGTCGAAAACAATTCTAAAGCAAAGGTATGAATGTTTTGTGAGATGCCAAAGCCTAATCATTTTGTTCGAGGCAGTTTCTCGTACTCGGCCTCGAACCTGAGCTTGTGGCGAAGCTCCTCCTCAGCCAGAGCCAAAAAAGTATCTCTGGACTGGTCCTGATGCATCTGGGTAGCCATATCTATGTAGAACCGGAAAGAGATATCTTCTTTCTCGATGCACAACCTTAATAAATCGGCATAATCCATATTTGCGCATTCATCGGATTCAACGTAATACGGATTTTCAGCTTCGGCTTGTGAGTCCTGCGGCTGTACAATCTCGCCCAGCTTCATTAACTCCAGCTCGAGTTTGCCCTCATGCTCGGTCTCTTCTTTTGCCAGGTCCTTGAGCATGTATTTTATAGCTGGAGATTCTACGCACTGGCTCATGACCATAAGGAAATTGTAAGCCTCCTGCTCCCTATGGATGGCCAACCTGATAATCTGGCCAATTGTCTGCTGTTTAGTCATCGTTTTACCCGACAGGTATAATCGGCGCGACTATATACAAAATCATTCGACCGTTCAATAAATACTTTTCTCAAGAGAACGGCAAAATCCGATTAGCGACAAAGCCAGCATAGATGATACGTCGCGGCCTCTGAAGAGGTGAACTTAAGTGGTGCCGGTCAATGGTGGGCTGTTCACATCGGCCGGCCTGATTTCCTTGAGACGTTGTAACAACTGTTGCCACAAGGGTTTAGGGCCGGCACCATCCAGTTTGATTTGCTGCAGCTCATCAATCAACCCCGCCGCCTGCTGCGGGGAACTCCGGACAAAACTGATTAGAGTCTGTCCGATTGGACAAGAATCATCAACATCATCCTCGAGCAGGCGATTCGTAATCAACGAGCCGGCCAGCTTTATCTGTCCGTCGCTCAGGTACAGCTCCAACAGCTCCGCCCGCAACTGGTCCCTGTGGGCCGCGTTTTTATCTGTTTTAATCAGGTCTCCGTAGTATTCCTTGGCCCTGTCCCGCTGTTGTGTCTGAGCAAGAAGCCTGGCAAGTTTGTAACGGGCGGTGTTCAGCAAGGCGTTATTATTTTCAGCCTGTGCCTTTCGTTCGACGATTTCAAAAAATGCAACCATCCTTACGGGCGCGATTTTCTTCGACTCAAGCGGTTCAATCCAGTCACTGAGCAGCTTGCTGTTGCCGCTTTCGAATATTCTCAGCATAGCCTTCCATGCCCCTGCTTCTTCCGGACTGGAACTTATTTTCTCGCTCAGCCATCCAAGGTCTTCAACCGTTCCCATCTCTTCAGCCAGGCTTATGAGGCGCTTTCGGATATTAACACTCTTATCGTTTACAAAGTCTGTGCGTAACCGGCGATATGCCTCCGGTTTATTTATGTTGATAAGTCCGTTTACAGCGGCTTCTCGAACCAGGTCATCCTCCTCCGTCAGCGCCGCAACAAAATATTGCCGATACCTTTTTGCGGCCTGATTACCATAAGCACTCTGGCCGCAAAGCGTGGCCATGGAATTGAGCAGTTCACCCCGCAATACATTGGATGTCCCGTTTCGCTCGTATCGTCCGGCCAGTGCCTCCAGATAAACAGATACCTCCTGTTCCGACAATCCATTGTTTTCGAGCAAATTGCGGATTACCTCGGCGCCTCTTTGAGCCTTGGCCGGTGTATCCGAAAGAAGATATTCGACCGCCATATCCAGAGTTTCTTTTCTTATCGAAGCATCAGGTTTCACAGGAGACTGGGGCGAGAACACGTAGCGACACGCCTGGCCGAGCGCAGCAAAGAGCTCACTTCGAACCTCATCATCTGTTTCGACTTTCAGCTGCGCCAGCAGTATCTGCGAGGTATCCAGTTCCGGCATCAGCGCCAAGACGCGGGCGGCATTGAGTCTTACCTGCGTGTTTTCATCGGACACAAGCTTAATCAACAAAGGCCCAAGCTCACTGCGAACGTTCGACTTCGGTTCGGTGCCGTGCAGCCAAAGAGAAATTTTCGATACAGCCCACAGTCTTTCCTCAGGCCGAGCGCCGAGCAGGTATTGAGCCAAAAACTCTATCCTGGCAGCGCCGTCCGTACCGAGCCCTGCGTATAACTGGTCGAGCGTAGCTACATACTTCTGTCTCCATGAATCCCGCTCGCTTTTCAACTGTTCGATTTGTCTTTCATACTCCTGCCTCATCCGCCAATAGTGAAGGAACTCCTCCTTGCCGATTCTCTGTATCTCTTCAATCATCTGACGTCGAGTGGCTTTGTCGGTTCCGACGGCCGGTATCGCCAGTGACTTAAGGGCCTCGGCGGCGGCGGCGACGACCTGCTCATCCGAATCATCCAGCAATTCTATCAGCCGCACGATTGCTCTTATGTCCGGCTGTAATCGCAGTGCCTGTACGGCGTTGAGCCTGGCCTCAGTCGGCAGCGACTTGTCGGCTATCTTCGCCAGCAACGGCTGTTCTATCTGCTCGTATTTGAATATCAGCAGCGCTTCAGTGGCCATGCGTACCGAAGCGGGGTCTCGCTGCTCAACGAGGAATGACATAAGCGGTCCGATAAACTCTTCGCTGTTTGGTATGGTTCTTTTGCCTCGGCTTTCGGCGATGGCCTGGCAGACAGCCAGCCGGGCCTGCTGGTTATCAGTCTTGCTCAAGACCTGCAAAATCACGGCCCTGGCCGCAGGGTCGCCGCTGTCCAGCATTAGTGAGGCAGCTTTTAAGCGGATTTGCTCGTCCGTGCCGAAAAGCAGGGCATTTTTGTTGATTTCAAGCTGCTCATTAGCGGCCGGGGGCTCTACAACGGGCTGGTCGGCCGCCGCACAAAGCCACGGCTGCACAAATGCCCCAATTGTCAGTATGAATAATAGCCCTTTTTTCATTGTGCTGCCGTACATAATTGTTCCCCCAAACGCTTTTTTTTGCGTTTGGGGACCCCTATCAAAGGCTCCGCCACCATTTATAATTCGTCATAATAATGTCCTGACTATACTTAAGTCAAACAACTAATGTTCACTTTCAGCCCGTAATCGGGGGTGTCAGCCCCGAGGAACACCCGGCCCTGCTGTTCAAATCCGGTCTATATAACCGATATTTAACAAAAACCTTAAGCTGCTTACTACCTGTCCATTAAGTTCGGCTTTTCGGAGCGTTGAACATGACAAGAGCTAAAACTACTGCAAAACGGATTCGATGGTTTCTGCTGGCCCTGTGGATTGTGTGTGTGGTCTGTGCGATAATCTGGCTTTTCGGGCCGCTGCTTAATGACGCGCTAAGCGCCCTTTCAAGCGACGAGTCCGGCCGGCAGGATGACGAACCATTCGGAGTCGGCCTGGCCGGTACGCCCGCGCTGTTAATCTTCGGGCCTGCGTATCAGATGCTGAATCTGCCGGGCAATTGGAACTATGTACTGGTCGTTTTTATTTATCTGGCATTGCTGTTTCTAACACAGTGGTGGTTCCTCAGTCCCCGGCACATCTGGAAAATCAAGACGACCGAGACCGCACGGCCGATGAAACGTGCCGCGGTCGGCGCAGCTTTTGCCGCAACGCTTCTATCTGTCGGAGCTATTTTTTCAATCGTCGATTTGATTAAAGAAGACTTTTTCTCGGAACTGGAAAACCCTTCGGCATTCCGGCATTATCTTGTTTTGCTTATTCCCGTCACCGTCTGGCTCATCTGGTCCGTGATTTTTGTCATTTATCTCAGGCAAGGCAACCATTACACCTGGGCAGGGAAAATTATAAGAGCACTGATTGCAGGCAGTGTGCTCGAACTGTTTGTAGCAGTGCCGATTTATGCTACACGACAGGACGAATGTTACTGTGCCAGAGGCTCTTATGCAGGATTGATATTTGGTGGAACTGTGCTTCTATGGGCGTTCGGGCCGGCGATATTTCTGTTGTTTATTCGCGAAAAGCTGCGGTGCGAACAGTTAATGTCGCAAAGCTAAGTTTTACAATCTCACCTGAGCGGGTAACACTGCTGTTGATGTCACTGGGGCTACCGTTCTTTCGAGCCTTTTCAGCTTGAAGTTAAGTGGTTTTAGCAGCGACAGAACCATAGAACAAACCAGGCAGGAAATCGAACGGGGACATCATGATTACCGCGGTTATGATGTGAATATTTCCTGGATATTTCACCTACTTTCTCTTGACTGTCCGGCTTCGGGGGGGGGTATAATTGTTTTATATTATAACGTGAATAATACTCGTGGAGGCCGTTAATTACATTTTTACAAAAGGCGTAGATTATGCGCTAAGTTCTGTTTTTATTTGACTTTACGAGGGGAAAAGAGTATAATCACAGAAGGAAAGGAGCGAGTAAGATGAAGGCACAAAAAACCTTGGGAGAGGAAAGGAAAGCAGTCTTTGCACTTCTGATTCTGCTGTCTTTCAGCAGTCCGCTTATGGCAGTAACATGGACAAGTGGCCATTATGAAATCAACGACGGTAACCCTTATTCAGAAATCGAAATATACAATGATGTCCAGCTTGATATATTCGGTGGTGACATAGGATATGTGTGGGCATACGATAACACCATAACTAACTGGTATGACGGAGAAATGACTTATCTTGTTACAAATGATAACAGCATCGCTAATATCTACGGTGGAGATTTAATGGGTGGTTTGGGGGCAGGTGACAGTAGCATAATAAATCTGTACGCCTATGATATCGTTATCACAGATACCGGAGGACATTGGGACATCGGACAGGTTACCGGTAAATACAATCTCAACAATGAAGATTTCATATTTGATTTATGGGGTTCAGATACCTACTCACAGCTAAATATTGTCCCCGAACCAACAACTATAGCCTTTCTTGGCTTTGGCTTATATCTTTTAAGGGCCGTTTCTGCTTGATTTAAAGGAGGATTTTAGCTATAATAATGCTGTAGAAAGGAGCGAGTAAGATGAATGCACGAAAAACCCTGGGAGAGGAAAGGAAAGCAGTCTTTGCACTTCTAATTCTGCTGTCTATCGGCAGCCCGCTTATTGCAGAAGTCTGGACAAGCGGCCATTATGAAATCTACAACGGCAATAGCTACGCTGAAATCTGGATATACAATGATGTCCTGCTTGATATATTTGGAGGTGACATAGGATATGTTCGGGCATACGATGACACCATAACTAACTGGTATGACGGAGAAATGACTTATTTTGTTGTCAATAATAATAGCATCGCTAATATCTACGGTGGAAGTTTAGAGGCAGGTTTGGGAGCAGTTGACAGCAGCATTATAAATCTGTACGCCTATGACATAGTTATCACACATACCGGAGGACATTGGGATACCGGACAGGTTGCCGGCAAATACAATCTCAATAACGAAGATTTCATATTTGATCTATGGGGTTCAGACACCTATACGCATATAAATATAATCCCGGAGCCGGCAACACTAATATTTTTAAGCTTCGGTGGTCTTCTTCTAAGAAAGAGGAGATAGCAAGAAAACCCGTCTGTTTACGGGAGGAGGTTAAAAATGCCACACGGAAAGAGATTCTATTCGGGCATCCTGTATCTGATTATCCTTGCTGGAATGACCGGTTCTGCTTATGGCGCGAAAACCGTATATGTAATCAGCGACACTGAGATTTCAGAATTACAGACGTATAAAATAGATGACACCAATCTTATTTACCAGCCGCAGGCCGATTATATCTGTGAATCAGATCCGCCTACTGACGCAGGTGCAATAGCCCTGGTTATACCCCTACCCATTGTCAAGACAAAAAACAGGCGTATTTAAGGTGGACTCAT
>CAZFHM010000116.1:0-7635 GCA_964518825.1 uncultured Pirellulales bacterium | reverse complement strand
CACGGCCCCACCGGACTTTGTCCCGTGCTTCTTCGAGGTCTGCCATTTCCACGTAGTCATTCTCCGCCATAGTAGCAAGAAGGGCCGACTCATTGATTATGGCGGCCAGGTCCGCCCCGCTGAACATAGGCGTTGCGCGTGCGAGTCTTTCAAGATTGGCATCAGGGCCGAGCTTGACCTTTCGCGCGTGGACTTTAAGTATCTGTGCCCTGCCCTTGAGGTCCGGCAGGGGTACAACAACCTGCCTGTCGAAACGCCCCGGCCGGGTAAGTGCGCTGTCGAGTATGTCCCTTCGGTTGGTCGCCGCGATAACAATCACCTGGTCGTTGGTATCGAAACCGTCCATTTCTACGAGGATGGCGTTCAGTGTCTGCTCACGCTCGTCGTGTCCCCCGCCGACGTAGCCTGCGCCGCGCTTTCGGCCGATGGCATCGATTTCATCGAGGAATATTATGCAGGGCGAACTGTCTTTGGCCTGCTTGAAAAGGTCGCGGACACGGGAAGCGCCGACGCCGACAAACATCTCGACGAAGTCGCTCCCGGAGATGTTCAAAAACGGAACTTCTGCTTCGCCTGCAATGGCTTTGGCAAGGAGTGTCTTTCCGCATCCCGGCGGCCCGACGAGCAGAACGCCCCGAGGGATACGTCCGCCGAGCCTCTGGAATTTTTTGGGGTTCTTGAGAAATTCGATAATCTCGGCCACTTCCTCCTTGGCCTCTTCGACACCGGCGACGTCCTGGAAGGTGACTTTTACCCTGTCTTTGCCCTGGAGACGGTGACGGCTCCTGCCGAACGACATGAGCATTCCGCCTGCGCCGCCGCGCATGTTTCGAATGAAAACAAAATATATGATAACGGCCGTAATAAGCAGAAGAGGCGCCCACTGAGCAAGTATCAGCAGCCAGACGTCCTGCGTATCGAAACGGATTTCAATATCCTTGCCTTCGGTAAGCTTGCTCAGCCTGTCCCTGAACACTTCGGGGTTAAACTTTACAGCGAAGGGTTTCGAGGCCTCTTCGCTGTCGGACAGGTCCGCGCGGAGCTTGCCTTCGATACGAGTGTCGCCGATTTTCATACTCTTGACCTGGTCGTTTCGCAGGTACGTCTCGAATTCGCTCCAGCTTATCTCGTTGCGCGACGTGGCTTTGCTGAGCAGCATTATCAGGGTAAAGACCACCAGGGCAATGAGCAATATATTTAGAGGGTTCTTCTTATACCTTTGCGGCGGCTGTTTCGGCCCCTGCGGACCCTCGCCCTGCTGCTGATTCAAACGCGGCTTTTTCTGGTAGTTATTCATAGTATCAAAATTAAATCGAAACCCGGCATGACGTTGGTCGATAACCGCAACCGAAATACCGCAAATTTTCCGTATTACCAGGGTGTTTCCATTAACTCTACGATTCGTTCTGCGAGTTTGTTTGCGGCAAGTGATGAGCCGTAAGCTATACCCTGATTCTGCCATTCCGACCATGTCGCTGAAGCGGCAACCTGTTTTTCCTCGAGCAGGAATTCTCCCGTCTTGAGGTTTTTCCAGTTAACCGTTGCGGTAAGGGCAATTTCTTTCTCCATCGAGCGTCCGGTTTGGCGCTCAGCGCTTAGGATGCTCCTGTCGGTCCTGCCGATGTAACCGCTGATTACGCTGTCGGCGCGGTCGATACTGGAGACCACCTTATAGGGTGTTTCGGCCTCGATACGCTTGGCCAGCGCATCGGTCAGCTCGTATTCCACCCCCCTTTCGAAACTTCTGTTATCGAACATCTTGACGAAAACGGTGGAGATTTCGTCGCTGAAAAGCGGCTTTGTGGAATATCCACCAGAGTCATCGCAGCCGGTCAGAGCAACAGGCAGCCCAATAAGGGACACAAGCAGACAAATGCTCTTTAATTTACGCGGTATTGAGTGATTCATTTCTTCTCCTGTCCTTCCTGTTCGGCTTTCGCTGTCTTATTTTCTTCGAGAACATCTTTGGCTCTCTTTGCGCCGGTAGTTTGAGGCCACTCGTCCAGAATTATTTTACAATATATCTCTGCTGATTCTTCGCTCCCGGTGCGGTCGTAATAATCAGCGATGGTGTATTCCTTGTACGAAATCTGTTCGGTTATCTGCTCGAGGCGTTTTTCGATTTCATACTTTTTCGCCTCTTCAGGATACCGCGTCATAAAGTTTTCGTAATAACTCTTTGCGCTGACCAGGTCGGAAGCATCGTATTTCGGCCCCCGGTACGCGGCGTGTTTGCAACGTGCCATGGAAAGCAACGCGTTTTTGCCGATTTCACCCGTCGGCCATCGGGACGAAATCTGTGACCATCTCTCGTATGCCTCCTGGTACTTCGCGCGCTTCTCATAGCTTTCGGCTATGGCAAGCGACGCCCGCACTGCAATGGGCGAGTCGCCCGCACGGTCGACAACTTTGTCTGCTATCCTGACGCCCTCGGCATATCCCCTGAGCTTGACGAACTTCAGAACGGTTTTCTTGTGGCCGGCAAGATAAGCCTGCGCTATGGCCAGCTCCCTGTCGAGCGCAGCGTCATAAAGCGGGCTTTGGGGGTATCTGGCGAGGAAAGTGTCATAGGCGCGAATGGCCTTTGTAAATTTGCCTGCCGCAAAGTGCTTTTCGCCCTCGACGAATGCGTCAAGGTCGGGCCCTGCTATCTCGGGAAAATCCCGTTTGAGCCGGGCAACGGCACCGGAAATCTGCTCGACATTACCCTCGCTGACAAGCTTTTTCAGCTCACTGATTGCAAGCAGATACCTCGCCTGGGGGTTTTCCGACACGGCCTGCCAGTCCTTGCCCTCTTCCAGCGTCCAGGTCTCGGCTGCAAAAGCCAAAGACGCCGGCAGTAGTACCAGGAGCAGAGAAATGGTTATTGCGGTAGTATTGCGTCCATACATTTTCTTCATCCCTAATTTTCCAGTCAAACCGGTTTTCGAATCGCCGTTATATTATATCGGCTTAGCGGAGCATTGCAAACATGTAGGTAAAAAGATGATTGCCCCGTCCGGCAACCCTGGACGGGCCCTGCCGGCCGAAGAATATGACCGCCAAAGACCCTAAAAAAGAGGCAGAGCCTGCTCGAGGCTCTGCCGTTATTCTGGTGGCTCTTTCCTTTTTGCTGTATAGCCCTTACCGGCGGCTTCCTGCTTACGCTCAGCCATGTTTGCCATACTCGTGACGGATGCCGCAGGCTCAAGCTAACATGGCCAGAATGGGTCATTGCCCAGAGCCACTTTATTCTCTTATGCCGTTAATAGAAATCGGCCCGAACCTTAGAAAAAGTTAAAATTTCAGCCGATTCAGCCAAAATTCTTATATGGGACTACCCCCGCTTTTCGCGCTTACGTCTTTTCACAGCTTCCCGGCAATCTGATATTCCCAACTCTGACCCGTCTCGGCAAAATATGACAATTAGGCTGACTTTACCGGGGCAATCTCCTGCTACAGGAAGGATTTTCAAATCAGCCGCTTCCCATGTCCGCCGCCTGTTGAGGAAGACACCCATCTGAAAATTTTCGACGACGGTTGTTGCGGCCCCTGGTTTGGTTTGCACAAAAGGCGAAGGGGTGACAGTTGCGAGGCGTGATTCAGCAGGCGGATAAGGTTCGTATTCCCATATTGCTAAATATTTTACATTTCGACCGGAGGGTAATTTGCTGTTGTCACCGGCCGATTGAAAACCGCGCTTTTTTACAGAATATTACAAATAATTTATCAATACTAACTTGACAAAGTCCGGATAATCTTGTAAGAATTACCCGGCATCAGCGAGATGCGAGATAAACGTTGAGGGCTCCAGGAAGATTGAACAACAATTTTTTGCACAGGAGGGAGCAAGATGCACAGGAAGAGAATTTTTAAGGCGGTAATTCCGGTTTTAGTATTCGTTTTTTTCTTTGTTTCATATCATGCGGCGGGAAATGTCTTCTCAGACAAGGAACATATCGAGTCTCTTATTGAATCAGATTACAGGTATGGCCGGTGGCAGGGACGCACGGCAAAATTGCTGCGTTGCCCGGCTGGTTCGGACAGCGGCGAAAAAGCTGACTTCGGGTTTCGCAGAGTTGAAAGAACAGCTTATCAGACGGGGGATGCGGGGTATTTGTCAGGTGAAGAAGGTATCGAGGTTGAGCTGCTTGCCGAGGACAGCAACGCAATCCTGATTGATACAGACATCACGACCAACCAGATATGGACCGCAAATAACATATATATAATCCCTTATACGGTCAACGTTCAGGCCTTGCTGGTCATCGAGCCGGGTACGGAAATCCGTTGCGATTATGACGGGCTGAGGGTCAATAACGGCGGGACGCTGATTTCGTGCGGAACGCCGGATAAGCCAATTGTTTATACATCGGTGTATCTGGACCCGCCTTACTTTATGTATTATTATTGCGCAATTTATGTAGAGCAAACGGCGTCGCCGGCCACAAGAATCGCATATAATTACGTTGAAAACGCATGTATGGGTATTGTCACCGACAATATCCGGCTCGATACGCCGATAGAAAATAATTATCTTTTCGATAACGGCTACGGCATCGGCGAGGGCGGGCCTGACCTTACGGATATTGTAAATAATGTGGCTTTGGGAAACGATGCCAGCAGTATTGACGTATATATGGGGCCTGGCGACGGTAGCGGCGATGCGAACAGCTTTATCCTCATTCAGAACAATACCTTAGATTGGTATCAGGACTGCGGAATAACCATACGAGGCGTGGACGACGCCAACGATGCGGGCCAGGTCGTGCTCGTCAACAATATCGTTACCCGGGCAGTTTACTGCGGGCTTAATTTTATTGACGGATATCTTATGGGTATTGTATCTAATACCGGTTACGGCGAGAATGCTATGAATAAGAACTGGGATTTCGAGGAATACGACCCTGTGGAGGTAAATGATAATCCGTACGTAGTCGGGCCGGAGCTTTTGGAGGTCTCTTACCTCAGGCAGGACTGTGCGTTTATCGACGCGGGGCTGGGGTATATCGAAGAGACATCGCTCATCGGCAGGACAACGGATTATAACTGCGCGCCGGACAGCAACATGACAGACCTCGGGTTTCATCATCCGAACTGGAACTTCTCAAACGCAGGCACTTCAGGCTTAACAGCAGACTTCGACTGGAGCGGGGAGGTTGGAAATACGGATTTGGCTGTAATTGCAGAGTTATGGCTCACCGATTACGACAGGCTATATGAGAGTTACTTAAGGGACGTTGATAATGATGGTATAGTCGGCCTCGGCGATTTATCATATCTGGTCCAGAACTACCCGGAGTTTTACAACCTATTTACTTTTGCGTGGTTTGCTCAGGAGTGGAATAATGAGTGGGATGAGAGGCTGTTTGACTCCAGGGCAGACATAACAGGTGATGGGAAAGTCAACCTGCAGGATTTTTCTACTTTTGCAGAACAGTGGAAAAAACAAGGTAAAACAGAGCCAAATATCGCAATAGAAGTCGACAATAACTCGGCCGAGGGATACGTTGATGTTTGGGTTAGTGGAGGATATACTCCCGATACTGAACGTGTATTTATCGCTTTGGACGGAGAGTTTGTAGGAGAGATTTTCAACTTCGAAGATGGGCAAAGTATCAGGGTAAATACGGCTCATTATATGAACGACCCTAATGTAATTCATGAATTTAAGGCTTACAGTGTAGACCCTAATGGCAAGGTAACGCTGTCAAATAAAAGGCTGGAAACTTTCAGCGGAACGATAAGCAGTCTGACGGCAGGCAATTTCTACGATTCCAATGAAGCTTACAGCTTCGCCGGTTTTGCCGGTGAGGATATCACCCTTGAAATTTCTGATATTAATCATACTGTCATATTCTCAGAAACAGCGCCTTCGGGGCCGCTCAATGTTTCCATCCCTGCGGGACTATTTGACCCCTTCGAAATCTATTATATGGACTTCTACGAAGATGACGGCGGCGATGGGGCAGGCAGTAAAATTTACAGCCAGGTACTGAGTGAGCAATTCAACATCGAGAAACTTCCACAGAATCTTAAAGGATTGATAGTTTCACCTGATGCTAAATTAACCGAATACAAAAAAGAGGCGATTGAAAAGTGGCAAAAGGCCTTCAGAAGAAGGGGTATCAAAAGCTATACCCTGCTTCTTAACGCCGCAACCTACGAGAACATCGAGTCGTGCATATCGAAAAGGCCAATAAAATATATTCTTTTCATCTGCCATGGAAAGTATGAGGTCGGCAGATGGCCCTACTTTAAAAAATTAAGGACTATCATTGCGTTAGCGGATGGGCCGATACCTTCTTTAACTGTCTCTGCATTCAATGACCCTAATTATGCTCCGCCATGGTGCGAGCCAATAGGAGAACGCCTTGAAACTCCTCGGTGTATCTGGACAATGACAAAAGATACAAAGCCCAACCAACTTAAGATAGTATATGTTGATGCCTGCTATAGTGGAAGACTCAAAATTACCGGCGACAATCAACTTATCGAAGGCGAAGATGGATCTGAAGGGCTTGCAGATTTTTCATATAGCGACATGTCGGGAGCATTCCGAATTGTCGCAACAGACCAGGTGTATATAGGATGGCAGAAGGAATGTTACGGAGAAGATATATTTTTCCTGTATTATAAGAGCTGGTTAGGCTATTTTGCGGATGCACTTGGAGATGCAAAAACTATTGAAGAAGCATATATGTACTGTATTGAGAAGGTTAAGAATCCTCTCGGATCACAAAGCCCCGGCCTGAACTTCCGCGCACGCGGTTATACCAGTGATATTTCCAGTATACGTTTGAGAGATTGATTTTTCTAGATGAGGTACTATATGAAATCGGCATTAAAACCAAATAAAAAGTGGATATTGGCGGCAATTGTGCTTTTGCTGGGGCTGGTAGTTTTGAAGATAGCCTTGCTTTTGACAGCCAAGCCTAAAGTCACAACAGATTATGTAGCCCAATACAATAAGCTTACTCTGCCCGCAAACTATGACCCAAATGATAATGCTGCTGAGGACTATCAAAAGGCTTATGACGCCTTCGTTGAGATGCCTGGGCATCTCAGAGGGTCTTGGAGGGAGTGGCCGAATTATTTTAACGACGCTGACCGGAACACATTCGAGCAATGGCTGGCTTCAAACCAGCAGGCATTAGAGTATTTTAAAACAGCTTCTCACAAACCTTATTACTGGTTGGAAAGACACGAACCCGAAGGCATGGCAAACCTTGTAATTTCTGAACTAAACCCTTTGGACTGTTTAGTTGAGGCGGCTGGATGGGAAGCGAAGCTTTACGCCTCACAGGGCAAACTTTCGCAAGCCTTTGAGTATATAATTGATTGTTACCGGTCAGGCAGGCACAAATGCCGAACTCCTTCTTTGCTTATAGAGCAGCTTGTCGGACTTACTTTGATAGAAAAAACTCTAACCGATGCTGTATCCATTATAGATAGAACTGAAATTGAACCGGAAAACCTGAAAAGATTCCAAGATGCCCTACAGGAGGAATTTAAAAGGGGCACTTACGTTATCGATTTCGAAGCTGAAAAGCTCATTCAATATGACATACTTCAAAGATATTTCGCATACAATAAAAATGGGACTGGCCGATTGGATTGGAATACAGTCAAAGGCACCAGATCTGAGTGTGGTAT
>CAZFHM010000115.1:0-7669 GCA_964518825.1 uncultured Pirellulales bacterium | reverse complement strand
CCATTTTTATAACTCCTAAGGTCCTGGATATTGTTCAACATTGTGCAAATCGGTTTCAGCGAGGGTCGGCTTCGGCCTGAATTTTCAAAAGCTCTTTTGCAAAGCGCAACTCACGAAAAAAATTTTTGGTTTTTGGCGACTGGTCTGATAACTTCGGTGTGTCGGAACCTGTCAGGGGTGATTTGCCTGTTGTTTTTATAGTACTGGTAGCCTGCCGAAAGGCTTCAATATGCGAACGGACAGACTCGATTACGATTTACCTGCCGCCCTGATTGCCCAGCAACCCAGTGCTGTACGCAGCGAATCGAGACTGCTGGTCCTCAAAAGGACAGACGGCGCCCTGACAGACAGCAAATTCAGTTGTATTGGCCGATACCTTTCAAAAGGCGATTGCCTTGTCATTAATGACACGAAGGTCCTGCCTGCAAGGTTCTTTGCGCACAGAGACACAGGAGGAAAACTCGAAGGCCTGTTCCTCCACGAACGAACACCGGGCCTCTGGCAGGTTATGCTCAGGGGCGCAGGCAGGATTAAAATCGGTGAAAAAATCCGTATCAAAGACAAAACCGGCGCAGATTACTGCCGGGCCCAACTGCTGGAAAAACCCGAAGGCAGCGAATGTACCCTGCAGATAGAAAGTGATGATGATTTACAGACCGTACTCGGGCGAATCGGATTTGCGCCGCTGCCGCCTTATATAAAAAGAGACAGCGACCTCAGCCAGGATGAGCTTGACCGCCGGAGATATCAAACTGTCTATGCAAGCTCCGATGGCGCCGTTGCTGCGCCTACGGCCGGGCTGCATTTTACGGATGAACTAATTGACCGGATAAAGGATAAAGGTGTTTACTTCGCCTCGGTAACACTGCACGTCGGCGCCGGAACATTTAAACCGGTTACTACTGAAATACTCGAAGAGCACAGGATGCATTCCGAGAGATTCGTAATCGATAAGCAAAATGCGGACATAATCAACACAGCCAAAAAGACAGGCGGGGAAATTATTGCAGTCGGCACGACCAGCGTCAGGGTACTCGAGAGCGTAGCTGAAAACGGGCAGGTCAAACCCGGCGGCGGCGAAACAAAACTTTTCATAATGCCGGGTTATGACTTTAAGATTGTCGATGCGATGATAACTAATTTCCATCTGCCTCGCTCGACGCTCTTGGCCCTGGTCGCCGCCTTTGCCGGTCTGGACAACATATTTACTGCCTATCGGCACGCAGTCCAGAACCGCTACCGATTTTATTCGTATGGAGATGCGATGCTCATAGTATAATAAGGGCGATGGGCGGACCTTTTAGGAAGCAAAAGAGGCACGAAATGAAATTGTACCTCGTTCAGCACGGTAACGCAGTTTCGAAGGATGAAAACCCCGACCGGCCGTTGAGCAACCAAGGCCGGACCGATGTAGCGCGAGTCGCCGACTTCGCTGAGCCGCTGAAAATTACAGTGGATTACCTGTGGCACAGCAGGAAAAGCCGGGCGGTGCAAACGGCCCAAATCCTTGCAGGGGTGATAAAGGCAAGAAAAGGCATCAGCGAACGGGATGACATCAATCCGAATGACGAGATTACCGGCCTGGAGCAGGAGTTGTCGAAGGTATCGGCTGATGTAATGGTTGTCGGGCACATGCCGTTTCTTGGCAGGCTGGCGTCGGAGCTGCTCAGCGGCAGCGAGAACGCAAACACGGTACGCTTCAGACAGGGCGGCATAGCGTGTTTGAATTATGATAAGGATACCGGCTGGCAAATTGAATGGATGATAACGCCTGACGTGTTGACCGGGACCTGATTGAGACAAGTGATGATGACTGGTTTACCGGCGGAAATTGAGCAATGCAGCACGGCCGTGCAGAAGCTGTGGTCGATGATGAACCCGTGCATTCTCTGTATGCGCAACTGCAGGGTCAACCGCCTCGACGGAGAACTTGGCTATTGCGGAATCGGCGCCGAGCCGCTGATAAGTTCCGTAGGCCCGCACTTCGGAGAAGAATCCGTATTGGTCGGCCCGCCTCCGCGACTCTCGTCGCGAGACGAGACGGCAGGCCCGGGCGGTTCGGGGGCGATATTCTTTTCGGGATGCAACCTCGGCTGCGTGTTTTGC
This sequence comes from uncultured Pirellulales bacterium, assembly GCA_964518825.1. Taxonomy (GTDB): domain Bacteria; phylum Planctomycetota; class Phycisphaerae; order Sedimentisphaerales; family Anaerobacaceae; genus JBBABK01. The sequence continues at coordinate 5,563 of CAZFHM010000115.1, read as the reverse complement.
CAGAACTACGAAATCAGCCATCACAGAGGCGGATGCAGAGTAGGCATCAAAGACCTGGCCAGGACGATGCTGAATTTGCAGAAAATGGGCTGCGTCAATATAAACCTGGTCACGCCGTCGCACGTCTCGGCGGTATGCGCGGCTGCTATAGAGCTGGCGCGCAGGGAAGACCTGAAGTTACCCATAGTCTATAACTGTGGCGGATACGATTCGGCTGAAACACTGCGGCTGCTCGAAGGATTCATTGACATATATATGCCGGATGTTAAGTACGCTGAATCGGCCGTATCACTGGAGCTTTCCGGCGCGGGCAATTATCCACGGGTCAGCCGCGAAGCGGTAATTGAGATGCATAGGCAGGTCGGCGATTTGCAGATTAAGGACGGCCTTGCTAAACGCGGACTGCTCGTGCGACACCTGGTGCTGCCTAATGACCAGGCGGGCAGTTTAGAGATTATCGACTTTCTGGCTGAGCACGTCTCGGCTAATACAGCTATCAATGTTATGGACCAGTACCGGCCCTGCTATAAAGCCGGTGAGCATACCTTAATAAACCGCAGACCCACCACCGAAGAAATCGGCAGCGTTCGCAAATACGCCGCCGAGAGGGGACTTCGGCTTGTTGATTGAACATTTCGCGAAGCTGCTTTGCGGTCGGCTCCTGCTCATACTCGCAGTGAAGGCATATACAAAAATTACTTTATTGCCTGTTAAAAAAGTGATACAATAAATTGAAGCACCGACGGCGGAGTCTGGCTGCAATTAGCCAAAGTGACGGGAAGGAAGAGAACTGCGGATGCTCAAGTTTCATTGCCCCCATTGCGACCAGAAAATCGGCCTGCCGCAGCAGTATGCCGGCAAGCAGGTCCGATGCGCCAAATGCAAGCAGATTATCGTGGTGCCGACGGCGAGCGAACAAAACGATGTAACGGACAAAGGGGTCATACGATTCGAATGCAGCGGCTGTAAGCGGAAATTAAAGGTCTCACAGAAACATGCCGGCCGGCAGGTCAAATGCCCAAAATGCGGCGTACCGATAGCAGTGCCTCGGTTAACGGATGAGAAGATTCTGCGTGCGTCTTCCACAGGCAGCACCATATCGGATGAGCTGCTTGAGTCGTATGCGGGGACAGGTGATTTTCCTGAGCAGGCAGAAAAGACCCCGCCGCCGGTGCAGCAGGAAGGCTCTTTGAAATTTCAGCCCACTGTCGAAAACACCAGCGGCAGCGTCAGGTGCTCATCATGCGGTGCCGTTCATTCCGCGGGTCGGAAGTTCTGCACTCTGTGCGGGCAAAGTCTGACCGCAGGCGCATCTGACAGCTCAAAACAGGCACCATGTGAAGCTCAAAGCGACGATACTACCGGCAAGAGTAATATAGTGTTGGCGATACTGGTTTCGATAGTTTTTGCAGCCGTCGGCGGTATCGTCTGGTGCGTTGCAGCAAGGTTCATCGGCATAGGCTGGATGAGCTTTATGGCGGTGGTGGTTTGCTGCCTGGCCGGGGCGGGTTTTTATCTGTGCACGCAGAATCGCAGTGTTGGCGTCGGCATCCTGGCGGGAGTGATTGGCTTTATGGGTATTCTCAACGGCAAGACGCTTATCGCCAGGTATGTAGCGATGCCGCAGATGAAGGAGTTTTTCAGCGAGGGCGCCGACCAGTTAGGCAAGGCGTTCGAGAACAGCCCGATGCAGGAGGAGTTTTATGAAGACATGATTAAAAATGACGATTTGATGTTCGTCATAGCGGCGATGCAGCTGGCTGAGGAGGGTCAAATCGAAGAGGAACTGGTTGATGATATCATGGCAGAACGTACGACCGGCAGGAAAGACCCGGAAAAGGCCGAGCAGATAGAGCAGGCAAAGACAAAAATTCGTGACGCTCTGGACAATTGGGACAACCAGAAAAAGAAGGAGGTTGCCAAGGCTCAATACGGCAAGGTCAGCCGGAAATACGTACATGCCTTTATGGAAAGCGAAGCCGGCAAGACGATGGGTTTTATATGGGCATGGTTCTGGTCCCTGTCGTGCCAGGATATTGTGTGGTTTCCTCTGGGGGTGTTCTGCGCCTACAAAGTCGCACGAGGGGAGGATTATTAATACTCGTTTGCGTCGAATAAAGTAAAAATCCGAAAATAGTTGACAGCAGATTTGATTGCCCCTATTATACGTGTCCTGTTGGACTTAGGGCTTCGGCAAGGTTTCACGGCCGAGGAGCCCGGTCCCTGAATCCTTAAACGCCGCGCTTTTACAAGGCTTACCGGCAAGGAGATACGGATTCGTGAAAGTAATCGTATGCATACCCGCTCGTTACGAATCCACGAGATTCGCCAATAAAGTTCTCGCCAAAGACACCGGCAAATTTCTTATTCAGCACACATACGAACAGGCCTGCAAGGCCAAGCTGCCCGATTCCGTCCTGATAGCTGCCGACCACAAGGCGGTCCTCGAAGCGGCGAAAAGCTTCGGCGCCGAGTGCGTAATGACCAGCCTCGACCACAAAAGCGGCACCGACCGAATCGCCGAAGCTGTTAAAGCCATCGACTTTGATATTGTTGTAAACCTACAGGCCGACGAACCGGAAATCGACCCTGCCAATATCGACACCGTTGCCCGGCTTTTGCTCGATAATCCCGAAGCGCTGATGGCTACCCTTGCCGCAGAATTTGAATCTGAAAAACAAATCACCGACCCTAACATCGTAAAAGTCATTACGAGGGCCGAGGGCCGAGCGACGAGCGACGCGCCCGCAAGGGCAATCTACTTTTCCCGTTCTGTAATCCCTTATGACCGTCAATCCGGCGGAACTGGTTCGGCGAAACAATATCTGCGACATTTGGGAATCTATGCGTATCGTAAAGACTTTCTTTTGGAATTTACGAAACTGCCGCAGGGCAGACTCGAACAAATAGAAAAACTCGAACAGCTACGTGCAATCGAAAACGGCTATTCGATATTAGTGACAAAAGTCAAATACACCCGCGACGGTATCGACACGAAAGAACAATATGGCGCATTCGTACAAAGATATAAGTCAGCTACAGAAAAATAATAACTTATATTATAACCACAGAAAGCACAGAGATTGATAGATAAAAAAACAGTTTTTGTTCTTGGAGCCGGAGCGAGTTGCCCTTATGGTTATCCTTCGGGCGCCGAACTAAGAAAATATATATGTCTTGATTTCCCTAAAAGATACGAGGACTATTTAAGTCAATACACAGATAAGGGATACAGAGATAGTAAACTTCTATCAATCAAACATTTTGCTGATACCTTTTTCAACTCAAGTACCCTATCAATAGATTTATTTTTGGCCAGAAATCCGAACTTAGTGGAAACTGGAAAGTATATAATTTCATTTATTATTCTCGATACGGAACGAGAAAGCCATTTCAATGAGCGAGCCATTAAAGGGCAAGATTGGTATTCTTTTCTTTTTAATCAACTAACCGCAGGGATAGTAGATCAAAAGAGATTATCAGCATTTTCAAAAAATAAAGTATCGTTTATTACTTTCAATTATGACAGGTCACTAGAGCATTATCTTTATGAAAGCTTGCGAAACTCTTTTACTAATGTTCCGCCAAGTAAGATAGCTCAAGAAATAGAATCACTTGAAGTAATTCATGTATACGGAAAAGTTGCTCCATTAGACTGGCAGGATGGCCGAAATGGGGTCCCTTATTCAACTCATTTTACAGAGAGATTAATTAGTACCATTTCTGGCAATATTATGACTATATATGAAAGGCAAGAAAATAGCGATTTTGAAGATATTCAATTAACACTTAATGAGGCCGAGCGAATTTATGTTCTTGGTTTCGGTTATGCACCAGAAAATATTGAAATTATAAAATTTCCTGAATTAATCTCTTGTTCATGTGATATATATGGGACGGCCTGTGGATTTGTAGATAAAGAAATTAATGATATTCGCAACAGGATAATTCAGGGTTTACAAAGCGACCCTGAATGTGGAAGTAAGTTTCCTGATAGGGTAGAGTTGAAAAACATGGATTGTTTGAAACTACTGAGAAATTATTTGGAGCTATGAGTAGATTGTATCCGTGGCAAAGATAATTCGTGTTAATTCGTGGAATACGTTGTTAATAATCGGTGTTAATCCGTGTAAATCAGTGTCTGAAAAAAATCTCTGTGGTCTCTGTGGCAAAAAATTAGTTAGTGTTTATTCGTGTTTAATTTAGTCGTTATCCGTTAGTCGTTGATCTTTAATGAATTACTTTTAATCAGTGATAATCTGTGTCAATCTGTGGTTAGAAATAATTCGAGTAATTCGTGTTAACCTGTACCATAGGTATTCGTGGTTTGTTTTTTAACGAATCGGCGTTATTTGCGAAAAAATCACGGTTTTTGCTTGACTTTTGTTATAAATATGGTATAATACCGGCGTTGTTTGATAAAATGTAAACTTAGGCAAGTTAAAGATGACCGTAACTTCTAAAACTATGAACTTAAATTTCTCCGCGTTTAGATATTTAATCAATTGTCATAAAATCCGCGCTAATCCGCGTAATCCGCGGATAAATTACACCTTTTTATGCAAAACGAACCCAATTTTACGGACAAGTAAATTGCTGTATCCTCTTTTATATAAAAAGGTTACGGGCATATTACAATTTTGTAATTCCTCAAAACGAACCCAAAACGAACCCAATTTTCGCTGGTTTCTGGCCCCCAAACGGCTATTTCGCCAAAAAACGGACCCAATTCAAACCCAAACTTATACCGTATGGGCAATCTGGGCAATTTGTAACTTTAAAAATCTCTGTGGCTAAATAAGGAATGTTATGAGCAAAGATAACGATTTACTTGCGTCGGTTAGTGATACGAGTACGGAAAGCGAATTTTTCTCGCCGGTGCCGAAAGGCTATCGCAAAGGCAAAACGAAATACGTCTTTGTGCTCGGTACGGTGATGAGCGGACTGGGCAAGGGGATATTCTCATCGTGCCTGGCTTTGCTGATGCAGGACAAAGGACTCAAAGTCGCGCCTATAAAACTGGAAGGCTATCTCAACGTCGATTCCGGCACGCTCAATCCGTTCCGTCACGGCGAGGTCTTCGTGCTCGACGACGGGATGGAATGCGATATGGACCTGGGCACATACGAGCGGATGCTCGACCAGAACCTAAGCAAAGCGAATTTCACGACCAGCGGACAGATATTCAGTTCGATACTTCATAAGGAGCGGCACGGCGATTATCTCGGCAGAGACGTGCAGATGATTCCGCACGTTACCGGCGAAGTGAAGCTCAAGCTGCGTCAATTGGCGATGGACTCGGACGCTGATATTGTGTTCGTCGAAATCGGCGGCACGGTCGGCGATTTGGAAAACGCATACTTCATAGAAGCGATGCGAGAACTGGCATACGAAGAAGGGCCGGACAGCACCTGCTTCGTCGCTCTGACATATATTCTCGAGCCGAAGACGCTCGGTGAACAGAAATCCAAGGCCGCTCAGTTGGGGATAAAGCAATTGATGCAGCTCGGTGTTCAGCCTCATATTATCGCCTGCCGTGCGGCAAGGGCGGTTACGGAAAAGG
>CAZFHM010000114.1:0-7733 GCA_964518825.1 uncultured Pirellulales bacterium | reverse complement strand
CTGCCTCGGCGTAGCCGTTGTCTGGCGAAGCCGGGTGTCCATCTGTGGCTAAAAAAAAACCTCTGTGGCAAATTAGTTGCTCTTCTGTCGTCTGAAAAATCTGCGAAATCTGCGAAATCAGCGTCTAAAAATAATCCTTAATCAATAATCCTTTTACGCCCTTCCCCTCTCCTGCTATAATCAACACAAAGACAAAACCAAATATGGAGCTTTGAATTATTATGAAAAACCTTGCGACTATCTCTGTGTCCTCTGTGGCTATACTGTTCTCTGTGGCTTCATTTTTTCTCTGTGGCTGTGAGCCGGACTATTCGACCTCCTCCGGCGCCGTCAGGGACGCTATCTCCGAGTTCGAAAGCTTCAAGGCCTATCAGCCTGTCATGGCCGTCTTTCTGCCGCTAAGTGACGTCTACCCGTCGGATAAACCCACTGAGCCCGACACCATCACAGCTTACGTCGCACTGCTGGACAGCGCCGCTTCAGCCCTCAAGGCCCCGGCGGTCTTTCGTTTCGAGCTTTATGAATTCAGGCCTCGCTCGACTGACCCAAAAGGAAAACGTCTCTATATGTGGCAGGATATCACCCTGAACTCATTTACGGAAAATAACAAATTTTGGAAGGACTACCTGCGGGCCTACGAGTTCAGGCTCCAGTACGATTGTCCCGACTGCACAAAGTACGTCCTCGAAGTGACCTGCATGTGCCCGTCAGGCCAAAGGCTGATAGCGACTACGGTCCTCGACAAAAAATAGTTTACCGCGGCGAAGCTGTCCTTTAGCGAAGCCGGGCTTACCACGGCGTAGTCCCGATGCCTTCTATCGGGACGAAGACGGGCCGCCCCCGTCGCATTAGGAGCGATTCCGGCGAAACTGCATCTAAAGCTAAAAAGATTGACCACAGCACCCTAATCTGCCATTATAATAGAGTTTTTGGAGTCTGCCTGGGGTGGTGACTGGGTCTTAGGGAACTTTTGACCCCGTTATGGGTCTAAACTAAGGAGAAGTTTTAGTGCAGCCGGACACAGCCAACATCAATATCAGCGACAAGGTGTTAGTTCAGCAGTGCCAGGCCGGCGATACCGATGCACTGGAGCGATTGATAATCAAATACAAGGACCGTCTGTACAACGCCGTCTTTAGAATCTGCGGAAATCCTGAAAATGCCGCGGAACTAACTCAGGACGCATTTGTCAAAATAATAGAGAACCTGCACCGATTCCAGGCCAGAAGTGCCTTCTACACGTGGTGCTTCAGAATCGCTGTGAATTTGACGTTAAACTTTTGCCGGCGGCGGGTTCATACCGAGATGAGTTCTCTCGATGCCGAAACGCCCGGCGATAGCGAGCAGGCAAAGACGGCCCTGCGAAGCTATCTGGCTGACAGTACCGTAAGGGACCCTGCCGACATCGCGCAGAGTAAAGAACAGGTAGATTTAATTGTCAGGGCTATTAACAATTTGGATGTTGACCATAAGGCAATAATTATCCTCAGGGATATTGAGGGTATGGATTACGCACAGATTGCCGTGGTCCTGGACGTCGAGCTGGGAACGGTAAAGAGCCGGCTGGCACGGGCCAGGGCAAATCTGCGGGCTAATCTTGAGGCCATATTGTAATGTACGATAAAAACAAATTAGATGAACTGCTCAATGCTTACATGGACGGCCAGTTGAGCCAGCGACGACGGACAGAGATGAAGCGGCTCTTGCTGCACGACCCGGAAATAGAGGCGAGACTTACCGAACTCGAAAAGATTCGCTTACTTACGGCCGCTGTGCCTATTGCCGAAGCACCACCCGGACTCGTCGAGAATATCAAGGCTAAACTCGAACGACGAACACTTATCGGCTCAAACAGCAGGGACTTCGACGAGCATGAGGGTGCAAAGCAGCTTCTTTGGCGCCGTGCGATTTCAATAGCAGCTATAGTCGCGCTCTGCGTGGCCCTGGCCGGTGTTGTATATACTATAGTCGGACCACGGCCGTCAGGCGACGAGAAAGTCGTATCCGAAAACTGGATGAACGAAGAGATACCGATGCCCCAGGCCGCCAGGGCCGCAAGAAACAAAGCTGCAGCACAAGCGCCGCCTGTCGTCGCCGCAGCACAGCAACCTCAATTGCCGAAACGTTTCAGCGGACGGCTCGAATTGAACACCGCTACGTTCGCCGGAGTCGATGCGTTCGTCAAACGTGCACTTCTCGATAACGGCATTGTGTTGATTGAATTGCCCGTTATCGAAACCGAAAAGGGAGTATATAACCTCAGGTGCAGCCGCAGCACACTCAGCCTGTTCGTGGCCGATTTGGCCGCTATCTGGGACAAGTTCGATTCGGTCACGCTCCGCGTGGAAACCGGACAACCGGGCAGAGATGTGATAGTCTCGAACGTCACCGCAAAACAAATAAACGAAATTGTAGCCGAGACAGACCTCGCAAAGTCAATACAACTGGCAAAAAATACCGCGGCGCTGAACACCTTGACCGGCGAGCTGCCGCGAACCGCACTGGCTATGGATACCGAAATCGACTCGTTGACCATACCAAAGCCGGTCTTGACATCAGGCGACACAAAACCCAAAACACCTGCTGACGTTGATGAAACTGAATTCGTTGAGCTGGTTATTCAGATTAACACCATCGACTAATATGCTCCGGATAGAAAACTGCTGCCTCGTAGTCGTTGACGTGCAGGGCAAACTGGCCCGGCTGATGCACGATAAGGAAACGCTCTTCGCAAATATTCAAATCCTCATCAAGGCTGCAAAGATTCTCGGTGTCCCTGTTCTCTGGTGTCAGCAGGCCCCGCAGGCCCTCGGCGCAACACTGCCCGAAATAGCCGAACTGCTCGACGATAATGAGCCAATCGATAAATTCTGCTTTAGCTGCTGCGATAACGACCGGTTCAATTCCGGACTCGAAGAGCTAAACAGAAAGCAGATACTCCTCTGCGGTATCGAAACACACGTTTGTATCTATCAAACGGCCGTCTCACCTCAAACAGGCCGGTTACCAGGTCACCGTAATCGCCGATGCAGTTTCGTCACGCACAGAATCGAATAAGACCTTCGCACTGAATAAGATGCAAGCTATTGGGACGGACATAAGCACAACCGAAATGGCACTGTTCGAATTGCTGAAACCCGCCGAACACCCCAACTTCCGCCAAATCGCCAAACTCATCAAATAGCATCAAGCGGATTTCTTCTTGTCTTTTTTGGAAGTGGATTTTGTATCTTTCTTTTCCGGCGCGGCAGTCTCGCTCTTTTTGTCGTCCTTTTTCTCTTTGCCGGCGTCAGTCTCTTTCTTCTGAGCCTGTTTGTAGCTCTCGCTTCTATAATCTGTTTCATAGAAGCCTGAGCCTTTGAAGATAATACCCGCACCGGTACCGATTAACCTGTTAAGAGCGTTCTTTCCGCACTCCGGACACTTGCGCAACGACTTTGCCGTAATGGACTGAAACTGCTCGAATTCGTGTCCGCAGTTATCGCATCTGTATTCGTAAGTAGGCATCACTCTTAATTGAATATTGGTTATTGAATATTGCTGATATCTTCATCGCCGTCGTTGTTCTCTTCTTCTATGTACTCCTCTTCTGCCGTTTCGGGCACTTCTATTTCCGCGGCAAGTTTATTCACAACGACCTTTGCAGGCCGAATAACGCGACCGTTGAGTTTATAGCCCTTCTGAAACTCTTCCAGAACCACCCCGTCTTCTTTTTCCTCGTCCGCTTTCTGCATCATCGCCTGGTGGAGAGCAGGGTCGAATTCTTCACCCAGGGCGCTAATCGGCTCAGCCTCGTGTGATTTCAGAATATCGAGCATCTGGTCGTAGATAATCTTCACACCCTTAATGACCGCTTCGACGTCCTCTGCCGATTCGGAGTGACTGAGCGTATGTTCGAAGTTGTCCATAGCAGGCAGCAGCGACTTCACGATTTTTTCCTTCTCGTAGCTGACGGCCTCGCTTATCTGTTTGGCGGACCGCTTCTGGAAATTGACGTAGTCGGCGCTTATCCTCTGAAGCTTGGCCAGCAAATCCTGATTCTCCATCTGGAGCTTCTCAGCCTGCGTGCTTAACTCCTGAAGTTCCTTTTCAATCGCCTTGGCTTCTTTTCTGTCTTTGTGTTTTTTTTCGCTCATGACTTCACGCTAATTATTACCGCCGAAATATTTTTTGAGTTTATCTATAAATCCTTTTGCCGCCGGAAATATACCGCCGTTCTCGCTCTTCTGAAACTCATCGAGCAGCTCTCGCTGTTTCGAATTCAATCTCACCGGCGTCTCGATAGCCACCTGAACAAGCTCATCTCCGCTCCTGCCCGTACGAATATCAGGCAGACCCTGCCCTTTGATTCTGAACACACTTCCGTACTGCGTCCCCGCCGGTATCTTCAGGTGCCTCGTGCCGTCAAGACTGGGTACGTCTATCGTCGCGCCAAGCGCAGCCTGCGTAAAACTTATCGGCACAACGGCAATAAGGTTATTACCGTCTCGCTGCAGAAATTCATGCGGCCTTATTCTCACATAACAGTAAAGGTCGCCCCTCGGCCCGCCGTTACGCCCCGGCTCACCTTCGTTCGACACCCGAATCCCCTGACCCTCATGCACACCACGCGGTATCTTTATCTTCACGATTCTCTTCTTTGGCACGTGCCCCGTACCCTTACACTGCCTGCAAAGGTTGGTGATAACCTGCCCCGTACCCCGGCACTGCGGGCACGTCGATACCATCTGAAAGAAGCCGCCGCCTCTTGCCACCTGCCCGTCCCCGCCGCACGTCGGACACTTCGACGGTGACGAGCCCTTCGCCGAGCCGCTGCCGTAGCATTCCTGGCAGTTATCCTGCCGTGTAAACTCTATTGTCTTTTCCGTCCCGGCCGCAACCTCCTGCATGGCCAGCTCGACCGTAGTCTCGAGGTCATATCCGCGGGTAGGCCCCGCGTGCCGTGCCGTGCGCCGGCCGCCGCGACCGCCGAAAATGCCGCCGAACAAATCCTCGAATCCGAACATCGAGAAGATATCATCGACGTTCATATGCGAGAAGTCATGCATCCCTGACCCGCGCAGGCCTTCATGCCCGAACTGGTCGTACCGCTTGCGTTTCTCGGCGTCCGACAGGACCTCGTAAGCCTCGGCGCACTCCTTGAATTTCGCCTCAGCCTCTTTGTCGCCGGGATTCTTATCCGGGTGATATTTCATCGCCATCCGCCGATACGAACGTTTGATATCATCAGCGGATGCGCCCTTGCTCACACCCAGCACTTCATAGTAATCTCTCTTCGCCATTATCTTGTATTGCGTATTGAGTATCGCGAATCGCGAACTATAGTTTCTTAACCAAATTCATAGTCATTCTGCACACATGGTCAATTTGTTCGACTAATTTGTCTTCTTGCTTTAAATCTATGTACTCAAGCTCTCTTGCTATATTAACCTGAGTTTCAAGCTCCGCGCAGCTTCCAAGGGCTATATACAGAAATTGCTTATACTCTTTGTTGTGCCTTCTTCGAAATCCCTCTGCAACATTTGAAGGAATCGACACAGCACATCGCCGCATCTGAGAAGTCAACCCATAAAGCTCATCCTTGGGAAAATTACGGGTAAGACAATAGACTCCTTTTACTAATTCAACCGCTACCTGCCAGATTCTCAAATCCTTGAATCTTTTTGCCTTTTCCGCCATCGAATTATCCCGTAATTTTTATCTCGATACGCAATACGCGATACGTGATACTATCATCTTACTGAGCCGTGTATCGGTTCTTCGTCCTTATCCTCGTCCTTCAGGTCCGTTATAAGGACGTTCGTAGTAAGCATCAGACCGGCAACCGACGCCGCCGTCTCCAGCGCCGTCCGTGCAACCTTCGCAGGGTCGATAATTCCTTCTTTGACCATATCGACCAGCTCGCCCTTGTTCGCGTTGTAACCGAGATTTTTCTTCGTCGGCAGCTCTTCGAGCAGCTTGGCCACGATTACATCGCCCGGCTCGCCGGAATTGTCTACAATCTGTTTCGTCGGTGCACGCAGCGAGCTGCTGATAATATCGAAGCCGATTTTCTCTTCGCCTTTGACTTTTGTCTTTGCCTTTTCAACCTCGGCAATCGCCCGAAGAAAGATTGTCCCGCCGCCGGCAATTACTCCTTCTTCTGTCGCCGCGCGTGTCGCGTGCAGTGCGTCATCGAGAAGGTCCTTTCGCTCCTTCATTTCGGTCTCGGTCGCTGCGCCGGCGTTAATTATGGCCACTCCGCCGACCAGCTTCGCCAGCCGCTCCTGCAATTTTTCTTTGTCGTAGTCACTGGTCGTCTTTTCAATCAGGCTGCGTATCTGCTCACAGCGGGCGTTTATGTCCTTCTTTTTGCCCGCACCTTCGATAATAGTCGTCGTCTCTTTGCCGACTACAATCTTCTTAGCCTGGCCGAGCTGTGAAAGCTCGACCTTTTCCAGCTTCATACCCAGATCTTCACTAATCAGCGTCCCGCCCGTCAGCACCGCCATATCACCTAACATCGCCTTTCGCCTGTCGCCGAACCCCGGCGCCTTGACCGCACAAATTTTCAGCACTCCCTGCAGCCGGTTAATCACCAGGGCCGCCAGCACTTCGCCCTCCACGTCTTCTGCTACTATCAGCAGCGGCTTGCCGAGCTGTGCAACCTTCTCCAGCAGCGGTATCAGCTCACGCACGTTAGAAAGTTTCTTCTCGTGCAGCAGGATATAACAATCTTCGAAAATCGCTTCGAGCGTATCCGGGTTCGTCATAAAGTAAGGCGAGATGTATCCCTTCTCGAACTGCATCCCTTCGACAATGGTCAGCTCGCTTTGCATCCCTTTACCCTCTTCGATTTCGATGACGCCTTCCTTGCCCACCTTGTCGATGGCGTTGGCCAGTATCTCACCAACCTCTGCGTCGTTGTTCGCGCTGATAGTCGCAACCTTGGCGATATCTTCGTGTCCTTTTACCGGTATGCTCTCATTCTTGATAAACTCGGTAACCACACCCGCCGCCTTTGTAATACCACGCTGAATCGCCACCGGGTTGGCGCCTGCCGTGACGTACTTGAGCCCTTCCCGGTAAATCGCCTCTGCCAGCACGGTCGAGGTAGTCGTGCCGTCACCGACAACGTCGGAAGTCTTGCTTGCCGCCTGGTTTATCATCTTGGCGCCTATGTTCTTGAACGGCTCGGGCAGCTCGATTTCCTTACTGACCGAAACACCGTCCTTGGTTACCTTCGGCGAGCCCCAGCTCTTGTGCAGTATCACGTTTCTTCCGGTCGGACCGAGTGTAACTTTCACAGCCGCAGCGAGCGTTTCAAGCCCTTCTTTAAGCTCGGTCCTCGCCGCGTTATCAAACATCATCTGTTTTGCCATTTTCTTATCCTCACTTTGTCATTCCTGCGAAAGCAGGAATCCATTTTCGTTTAGCAGTCGCCGGAACGGCGACTTTTATTTTTATTTACTTCTCGATTATCCCGAGGACGTCGCTCTCTTTGCAGATAATATATTTATCGCCGTCGATTTCGACGTCGTTGCCCATATACCTCGGGTAGATAACTTCATCGCCCTTCTTGACTGTCATCTTGGCGAGCTTCCCGTTATCCAGCGTCTTGCCCGGCCCGACAGCCACGACTTTGCCTATCTGCGGTTTCTCCTTGGCCGAGTCCGGCAGGATAATCCCCCCCGTCGTCTTCTCTTCAGCCTCGAGCTGTTTTATTACAAGTCCATCATCCAACGGTCTGAGCT
>CAZFHM010000113.1:0-7735 GCA_964518825.1 uncultured Pirellulales bacterium | reverse complement strand
CTCCCTAAAAAAACAGTGTAAATCTGCCTGCCCGACGAAGCCTCGGCGTAGGCGGGTGTTAATCTGTGGTTAAATATTTTGTGTTTATTCGTCCCGGCGCGCCGGGATTCGTGGTGAAATAAATCCAGTCTATCCTGCCCGCCCGGCGTAGCCTTGGCGAAGACGGGTTATCCTGTCTGAGAATAATCAGTGTAAATCTGCCTGCCCGACGAAGCCTCGGCGTAGGCGGGTGTAAATCCGTGTCTAAAAAAATCCGTGTTCCTTCGTGTAGGATTTGGCTTAATCTGTCATAACAGATTTCAGCCAAAGGTTCTTAATCGGTGCGACAAATATATTTATCGGGAGATTAAAACCTTTGGATGACAGACATCGAAGATGCCAAGTCAAATCCCTTCGTCTGCTTCGTGGTAAAATAAATCCTCTCTATCCTGCTCGCCCGGCGTAGTCTTGGCCAAGACGGGTTATCCTGTCTGAAAATGAACAGTGTGAATCAGTGTAAATCCGTGTCTAAATATTTTGTGTTAATTTGTCCCGGCGCGCCGGGATTCGTGGTTTCATTCTCTGTGTCCTCTGCCTGCCCCAGCACGTTGTTAGCTGGGGTGCCATCGGTGGCTATCTTTCGCAATACGCAGTACGCACGACGCAATACGGCTCACTGAGCCGTTTTTTTGCCTTGACAGTCCTGTCACGGCTAAGAATAATAGCGGCACACGGGAGATAAACTAATGGCAAAAAGTAAATACAACCGGGTGTTGCTGAAAATCAGCGGTGAGAGCTTCTGCAAGCCGGGCGGCTTCGGTATCGACGGCGAGCCGGTCAATTCAATAGCACAGACCATCTGTCAAATGCGCAGTCTCGGCGCACAGGTGGCCGTGGTAAACGGCGCGGGCAACTATATCCGCGGCCAGATGTTCGCCCAGAAAAGCGGCATACCGCGAAATACCGCCGATTATATGGGCATGCTCGCCACTATAATCAACGCCTGCGCCCTGCAGGAGACTCTTGAAAAGCTGGGCCAATCCACGCGGGTATGCAGCGCTATCGAGGTCTCGGCAATCTGCGAAAAGTTCATTCGCCGCCGGGCCCTGCGCCACCTGGAACAGGACCGCGTTGTGATACTGGCAGGCGGCACCGGAAATCCGTTCTTCACTACCGACACCTGTGCCGCTCTGCGGGCGTCGGAGCTCGATGCGAACCTCTTAATAAAAGCGACCAACGTTGACGGCGTCTATAGCGAAGACCCGCACAAAAACCCGAACGCCAGGCTCTTTGAGAAGTTATCGTACGCTGAAGTCCTCGAAAAGAACCTGCGGGTAATGGACCATTCGGCAATCACCCTATGCAGGGACAATAACATCCCGATTATGGTGCTCAATGTCTTCAAGGCCGACAATATTACACGCGCCATCTGCGGCGAAAAGGTCGGCACGCTCATTTGTCAGGATAGAGAGTAATTATGCCGGTAAAGCAAATCATTGACGATAGTACCGCCAAAATGAAAAAAGCAGTTGACGTGCTGCACGACGAGCTTAAAGGGCTCCGCACGGGAAGGGCCTCGACCGGCCTGGTCGAAAATCTCCGCGTCGAATATTACGGCACACCCACGCCGCTAAAACAGCTTGCCACCTTAGCCGCACCCCAGGCCGATATGATTATCATAAAGCCTTTCGACCCTGCTTCGATTAAGGACATCGAAAAGGCCATCAAGGCCAGCGACCTGAGCATTGCACCTGTGATTGACGGCAAAATGATAAGACTGCAAGTTCCGCCGCTGAGCGAGGAGCGTCGTAAACAGCTCGTTGCCCAGGCCAAACAGCTCGGCGAGCGGGACAAAATCAGTATCCGCAATATCCGCCGAGATGCAATCAAGCACCTGGAGACCGAACAGAAAGACAAGCTGATTACTGAAGACGACCTTGAAAAAGGTAAAAAGCACACCGACGAGATTACCAAAGAATACACCGACAAAATCGACCAGATGGTCAGGCACAAATCCGACGAGATTCTGCTCGATTAGAGCCGGGCATCACAATTGGCCGTAGTGTATCAACTCCACAGCCGCCTCACGCATGTACTTTTTGGTCCTTTCATCACAGAGGGCTTCGAATTCAGCCCTGCGATTGAGCTTGAGCAGCTTGCCCGAATCGGCCGGCTCATTTTCAGTAGCGGGATGTGTCATCACTTCAGATATTTGCGCTTCGATGTAAAGACTTACAGCCTTGAAAAAGTTCGTGTCTACCCTGCCGACGTGGGTCAGGCCGTAAGTCATCTCTGTCTTGAACAGCTCGCCGTCATAGAGGCGATTGAACCTTGCCATCATTCGCAACTGCTTTGCCGCGCGCTTTGCCTCGGGCATAGATAACGGCCAAGGCACGTCCGAAAGAGCGGCAGGTTCATAGCAATATCGAACAGCGGAAATTTTAAACTGGTCGGCGAGCGAGCAAACGATTGGGTAAACGGCCGGGAAAAAATGAATGTGCTTGTGCGAATCGAGATGCGTCGGATGCAATCCGCTGTCGATGAGCCGCTGTATCTGGGCTCTCATTTCCATCTTTATGGCGGTTCGGATGCAGTGAGAAAACGTCGATAAGAAAGCCAGCATCTGCGGCGAGTATTTGAAGTTGCCGTCCGAATCGAGCAGGCATCCCACCTGCGAATCCTTCGAGACCGGCTTCGATTTGAACAGGTTCAGGTGCACGCCGACGCCCAGGCGCGGCAGCCGCTTGGCGATGGCAACAGCGTCTTCGAAATCTGCCATATTAGCCATTATCGTCGCGCTTGTAAGCACGCCCTTGGTATGCGCGCGTTCGACGGCCTCGTTCACCTGCGGCGAAATGCCGAAATCGTCGGCGTTTATTATCAGTCTCTTGGCCATTGACTCCAGAGTTTAAGAATGCTCAGCCCGGCGGTCAACGGGTTTCTCAGGAATGGTCGGCGGTTAACCCGTAAATGACAAAGCCAATCGCCAGGGCCAGGGCCCCTGCCATGTGGAGCATTATGGTGCGGGCGTTGACGCGAAAGTCCTTGGATTCGGTCAGGTTCTTCGCGTTGGCAAGTGCGAAGACATTGACCCCAAGAGGCAGCGTCAGCAGATACGCAATCGCAGCGTAAAACATAACGCTATCAAAAAACAGCGAAGCCGCTGCGATTAGATATGTCAGAGCCAATGCAGAACGATACAGGATAACACAAACTGAAACGCCAAAGCGAACTACGAGGGTCTTTTTGTCCACGGAAGCGTCGGGGCCGATGTCGGGAAATTCGTTGATGAGAATTATCAAAAATATGAGCAAGGCCATGATAACCGCGGCGGGTACAACGTGATAATCGACCCGGCCGGTTTGCAGGTAATATGAACCCGTCACCGGCAGGATTCCAAATAAAATTGCAATCGTTATTTCGCCTAAGGTCCTGTAGCACAGTTTAATTGGCTTTGCAGTATAGAAGAATCCGCCGAGCAGGCCTGCAAGGCCGAGCATTAAAATAAACACGCTGCGGGTCACTATGAGAATTACAATGCCAAGGGCCGCCCCCGCCGCGAGCAGGATGACGGATTCGAGCAGTGTAGCTTTAGGTGACATGACACCGTCCTGGATGAACCGACATCCGCCGGAAAAAGGCGTCGGGTTTTTGTTGGCCTGGTCGTTACCCGAAAGGTGGTCGTAATAATCGTTGGCTACGTTAGCGCCGCTGTGCAACAGCACGGTCGCAAACAGTGCCAAAAGAAAAAGAGGAACGGAAAAAGTGCCCGTCGCTGCGAAACCTAACGCCGAGCCGACTAATACGGGCGCGGCACTGGCCGTCAGGAACGCCGGCCGAGTGGCAAGAAAATAAACAAAAAGCCGCGAACTCTTTAAGCTATCAAGCATTTGTCGAAAAGCCTTAAAGGTGTGATAGCTTTTTAACAATATCATACGCTGCGGAGGGTTTGGCCAGCTTTCGGGCCTTGAGCTGCATCCGGCCAAGACGCTGAGGATTGCCAAGCAGTCTGTCTATTTTGTAAGCCAACACAGGCCAGTTGTTGCATTTTATCGCTACACCTTCTTCGAGAAGGTGGTCGGCGTTACGCTGCTCCTGACCGGGTATAGGGTCAACAACGACAAAAGCTAATCCGCTTGCCAGGGCTTCCGAAGTTGTCAAACCGCCGGTTTTTCCAAGTATCAAGTCAGAGGCAGCCATATACGAATCCATCTGGTCCGTATATCCCACCGACTGGAATCGTACTGATGAGTCGGACGGAATATTCTTTATGGCCCTGTCCACTTTTTCTTTGAGCTCTTTATTCCTGCCGCAAATCACTACGACCTGCGCCGGATTTTTCATTTTCAACAGCGATTGAATTATCTTTTCCACAGGCCCCACGCCGAATCCGCCGGCTGAAACCAGTATAATCGGCAGTTCCGGTTCCAGCTTATGCAACCGGCGAACCTGTTTTTTGTCTTTGCGTTTTGAGAATACCGGGTCGATGGGAATGCCTGAGACAGTGATTTTATCCGACGGAACACCAAGCTCGGCAAGATGAACCTTGGTTTCGTCAAGAGCTACAAAGTAGTGCTCGAAGTAGCGGCACAGCCAGAACGCGTGAAGGTCAAAATCCGTGACGACGATAACCTGCGGGGTTTTGATTTTCCCCTTTTCCTTGAGCCACGATATGATTTCGGCAGGCAAAAAATGCGTGCATACCGCAATGTCCGGCTGATATTCTTCAAGCATTTTCACAAACGGCCGTGTGTTGAGCTTGTCGAAAGCCAGTCGATGTCGCTGGTTCCGCCATGGTTTGTCATAATGTTCGTACAGCCAGCCGAACAGTGCCGGCGTGTTATTCACTACGTCAATATATGCCTTCGAATAAAGCCGGTGAAACAATCGATTTGTATATTGCAGCACGTCGATATTTCTTACTTCATCGGCGGCTTTTAATTCCGAGAAGGCTTTTTCAACAGCTTCTGCGGCCCGCAAGTGCCCCGCCCCTGCCGACGCCGACAGTATCAAGACCCTGTTCAGCACTATAGTCTCTCTCCTTCCGGTTTCATCTAATGAGGAGCGGTCGATTCTATATGTTGCATTTTAGGCCCGAGTTTTTCGCCGGCATAATTGAACGACTTAAAAAATAACAACAGGAACGTAACCAGCGTTATTATCAGGATGATAGCTGTGACCCAGTGGTGAGGCCGAAATCTCTTCAACGTAGGAGCAAAAGCTACCAGCCCGAATAGAGCGGACAAAACAACTATTGCGTCCCAGCTCGCCCTCTGCCAGTAACCTCCACCCAGATGTATCCACATCCCGAATTCATCAAAGGTAAGCGCCATAGCTACGCCGTAAAGACCCGCCCAAATGCTCAGCTTTCTCCCCTCAGGCCGCCGGAATATCAGATACGCACCTACCGCCGACAGCAAAAAAATCCCATAATTGAGGTGGTGAATATGATTGCCCTTAAGATGCAGATACAAATCCGGTATCGTTCGCGACATAATCAGAAATACAACCACCCTGGCCGACATAAATGTCAGCAGGAACGTCACAAGTACAATCCGGGCCAGTTTCCTCGTCCTTTCGGAGGTCTCTTGTTTTATTCTGTCATTATCCGCCATGTTCCCTCAGAACATCTTAACTTCCCGATACCCAAATTCACGCGATTCGCTACAGGGTCCGATTCTATCACCGTACATCTTAAAGTCAATCTCGACGCAGACGGTTTTTGTCATTCCTGCGAAGGCAGGAATCCACAAACCACGAATCACGAACCACTATCCACGAACCACGAATTATCTTCCTAATTCTTGCTCGGCGGGTATGCAACCTGTTTTCTTCGCCGAAATTCTGATACGCGAACTCGCCGTGATATTTCCTTGCCGCTTCATCGTACGCCTTCGCCGCGTCAATCTCCGACTCGAAATAACCAAGTGCCTTATTTTTACCCTCTGTTTGTATCATCGCACGCCAGCATTTTCTCGAAGTGTACCATGACACACCTTTGTACTTTGAACTTGTCCCCTTGCGCCCGCTGCGGTTCATATTATTCTGTGACTTTGTCGCAATACGAAGGTTTGACTTCAGGTTGTTAAGACCGTCTCGGTCAATATGGTCGATTATCTCGCCCTTCTTCGCCTCCATTATCTGCCGATGCATGTACACCGACAATCCGCTATTCCCTCCGGGCAAAAATCGGACCGCCTTGAAAGTCCCGTCATTATCCTTGACCCACCAGATATATTGACTTATTTCGTGAAAGTCCCTCGCATCGACCTTCGCGTATTTGTCTGGCAGGAGTCGCACCCGCCGGTACGCGTGCTCGTACCAAAACCACCGCCAGACTAACACAGGCCAGACGATGACCTTATCAAGCCACCGAGGGACATCAATTGACAGACGATAACAAGGCATGTTTTATTAGCGGGTAGCGTATAGGGTACAGGGTTTAGTACCTGTGACTTTTGACTTACGGACTTGTTTTTCGCTTCTGCTTGTTAATGCGACCTGTGCCTTCTTGCCTCGGCGTAGCCGACTTTTAGCGAAGCCGGGCCGGCCTAACGGTCCACGGTGCTGTGAACCATTATCTATTTTAACTAACTACTTAACTTTTGTCAAGTGTTTTTTTGATAAAAAACTGAAAAACTGAAAATCGTTGTTTTTGCCCTTAAAATGACTAGAAAAAATTCCTTCAGAAAATTATAATCAGGTCTTGACACGCAAGGCTTACAACTGTATACTACTTGCAAATGTAAACCGTGGTAACAAATTTGGAGTACAAGTATGAACAAAACCAAATTGCCATCCCCTCTTGAAGCTACTCTCCTGACGATTCTCATCAACGGCGAAAAATACGGAAGGGAAATCCGTAATGATTACGAATGTCGCATGAGTAAAAAACTGCCCCTCGGCTCACTATATACAACGCTTAATCGTATGGAAGAAATTGGCTTCATCGATTCCCGCATGGATGAATCAGTACACCCAAGAGGTGGTTATAAGAGAAGATATTTTCGGATAACAGGTGTTGGTCAACAAGCTATTAGTGAATACCAAATTTTTGTAACTAGCGTCATGGGGGGAGCGTTGTTCAATGCCTAAGAGAAAACGTACTTCCAGAAACAGAAGGTATCGACCGGTCATGTCTAAACGCAAGAGTAACCAGATGACTCATTTGCATTCACGTGAGCGTGCCGAAAGAAATGTGCTGGACTTTCTTGATTTCGAAGCGAGAAAGGTTTATGAGCCTTATGTGAGTGAGACGAGCGTGATACGAGACTTTGTCGACCAAACGTTAATGAAGTACGCGGGGTCGACCGAGTGCGACCAGACTGTGCGCGAGCAACTTGAAAATATGGTCATCGAGATGCTAGAATTGCGGGAACGCGATACTAGCAAGGCCCTTGAAATACTTAAGCACAACACGACATTTAAGCGTAACTTAATTGAGTTACAGGAAAATATCAAGAATGAGGTTCAGGATTCGCCAAAATCACATGATGTGTCTTTGTGGCTCGAAGAGTTTTGGATGGTTTTCACTAGGTTGGCTAGGCTTCCTTTATCTATCTTTACAACCCGTTCGTTTCCGAGGTCCGAAGGGCTAGTCAAACATTTAACATTTTGGATACCGAGAAAACATCGACAGGACATCCGTGCAGACCTTCTCGATGATTGTGAAGAGCTTCGGGAATTTGGCAGTTCCGAATGGAGAATCCGCCTCCATGTCCTGTGGCAATAAATAATATGATTTTACAGGTTAATC
>CAZFHM010000112.1:0-7978 GCA_964518825.1 uncultured Pirellulales bacterium | reverse complement strand
CGGCGCAGCGGGCGGCCTGTGTGATGACGGCGTCGGGGGTCAGGGGTATATCGATATCGGCGAAGTCGTGGATGCGTTCTTCGATGGGTCTGTGCTCGACCTCCTGGCGGGTATATTTTAGAAAGCCTTTAGTTTCGCCCATTAGAACACCTTATCGGTTTCGCGCCGGTCGCTCGGCCTGTGCCCGAGATCCCGGCGATTATATTTTCAGGAAATTCTTTGTCTGGTCCATTAGAACACCTCTTCGGTGGCCGGGGTTGTATCGGTATCGCGCTGCTCAGCGGCCCGCATTTTTTCCAAAGCCCTGCGATAATCAATCGGCAAAACTTTTACAAACTTGCCGATTGCGTCGTTCCAGTTATCGAGGATGTATTTCGCGCGGTCGCTGCCCGTCCATTTGTAGTGCTTTTCGACGAGGTCGCGGAGGAGCTGTTTGTCGGCTGGTCGCCATACGCTCTCCAGCTCGACCATGTCAAGGTTGCAGAGAGTATCGAACAACTGCATCTCATCCAAAACGTAGGCAGTACCGCCGCTCATTCCGGCGCCGAAGTTGCAGCCTGTCTGGCCGAGAACGACAACCACACCGCCGGTCATATATTCGCAGCCGTGGTCGCCGAGACCTTCGACAACCGCAACGGCTCCGCTGTTGCGGACACAGAAACGCTCGCCGGCCACACCGTTAATGAAGACCTCGCCGCGAGTCGCACCATAGAGCAGGGTATTGCCGACAACAATATTCTCGTGGGCGACGAACGGTGATTTGGGCGGTCTTATTACGACAATGCGTCCGCCGCTGAGTCCTTTGCCGAGATAATCGTTACTGTCACCGATGAGTTTGAGCGTAACGCCTGGCGCTAAAAATGCGCCGAAGCTCTGGCCGGCTGAGCCGGTAAATTCAACTTCGAGCGTACCGTCGGGCAGGCCTGCAGAACCGAACTTGTTTACGATTCGATTGCTTATGATGGCGCCGACCGTTCGGTTAATGTTGCGAATAGGCATTTTCAGTTTTGTTTTTTTGCCGGACTCGAGCGCGGCGGCGGCTTTTTCCATAATCTTATAATCAAGATGGTCGTCAATTTTGTTCGGCTGACTGGAGCTGAGACGAATAGCACTTTGTTCTTTATATTCGGGCTGATGGAAAATCGCGGAAAAATCCAGGCCTGTGGTTTTGTAATGGTCTATTGCCTTTGTGACACTGAGTCTGTCACTTCGTCCTATCATGTCCTCGAAGTTGCGAAAACCCAACTGGGCCATTATCTGCCGTACTTCTTCTGCGACGAAGAACATGAACCGGATGGTGTATTCGGGTTTTCCGGCGAATCGTTTTCTAAGGAGCGGGTCCTGTGTGGCGATTCCGTAAGTGCATGCGCCCTCGTGACACTTTCGAAGGAGCGTACAGCCTAATGTCACCAGTGCTGCTGTTGCGAAACCGAACCGGTCTGCGCCGAGCATAGCTGCTATGACGACGTCACGTCCGGTCTTTAGCTGGCCGTCGGTCTGAACCCGTATGCGGTCTCGCAGTCCGTTCATTACCAGCACCTGCTGAGTTTCGGCCAGGCCGAGCTCCCATGGTACGCCGGCGTGCTTAATAGATGAAAGTGGGCTTGCACCTGTACCGCCGTCGTGTCCGCTGATTAGCACTTCGTCAGCGTTGCCTTTTGCTACGCCTGCGGCGATAGTACCGACGCCGACCTCTGCTACCAGTTTGACGGAGACCTTAACGCCGGGATTGGAACACTTGAGGTCGTAGATAAGCTGAGCCAAATCCTCAATCGAGTAGATATCGTGATGCGGCGGCGGCGAAATGAGGGTTACGCCTGGCGTCGAATATCTCATTCCGGCGATTTCCTCGGTGACTTTATGTCCGGGTAGCTGGCCGCCTTCGCCGGGCTTTGCGCCCTGTGCCATTTTTATCTGCAATTCTTTCGCGTTGGCGAGGTACTCGATGGTGACACCGAAGCGGCCGCTTGCGACCTGTTTAATTGCGCAGCTTTTCGAGTCGCCGTTTGTTTGGGGGACGTATCTTGCAGGGTCTTCTCCGCCTTCGCCGGTATTACTCATCGCGCCAATACGATTCATCGCAATCGCAAGGCATTCATGCGCTTCTTTGCTGATTGAGCCGTGGCTCATTGCTCCGGTGCAAAATCGTTTGACGATATTTTCGGCGGGTTCGACTTCTTCGAGCGGAACGGGTTCCCCGGGCACGAATTTGAAGAGTCCTCGCAGGGTGCAGAGTTTTTTGGCCTGGTTGTTGACGGCGTCTTTGTATTCTTCGTAAGCCTTTGCATCCTCGAATTTGACTGCGTGCTGAAGACGCGCAACGGTAATCGGATTCCAGAGATGGCGTTCGCCGTCGGAGCGCCAGTGATATTCACCGCCGAAGTCCAGGTCAAGCTGGCCGGCCTTTCGCGGCGCGTATGCAGCTTTATGCCGCTGGAGTACTTCCTCTGCAATCTGGGCCAGTCCGATACCTTCGATACGTGAGCTTGTACCTGTGAAGTATTTGTCAATCACATTGCGGTTGAGGCCTATGGCCTCGAACAACTGTGCGGTGTGATAGCTTCTCAGGGTTGAGATACCCATCTTGCTCATCGTTTTCAGGATACCTTTTTTGACGGCGGCGATGTAATTATCGGCGATTCTGTAGGGCTCCATGTCACCGGGCAGCTCGCTATCGCGCTGAAGCTCGTCGAGTGATTCGAAGGCCAGATACGGATTGACGGCGTTAGCGCCGAATCCGGCGAGGAGGCAGAAGTGCATTACCTCTCGCGGCTCACCACTTTCGACGATAAGGCCAGCCTCACTTCTCAGTCGGCGATTCAGGAGTCCCTGATGTACTGCGCTCACGGCCAATAGTGACGGGATTGGCGCTTTTGTCTGCGACTGGTCGCGGTCGCTGATTATGATAAGTGACGCCCCGTCGTTAATGGCCTGGGCGGCGTCCTCGAGCAGTTTGTCCAGTGCCGCAGTGAGTGCACGGCCCGGGTTGTCGTCAGCTGCATCGAAGACGGCTGAGACGGTTGCGACTTTGAAATCTTCTCTCTGCACGGAGCGAAGTCGATTCAAATCCTCGTTGGTGAGAATGGGGTGCGGCAGCTTTAGCTGTTTGCAGTGTTCCGGACTTTCTTCGAGAATGTTTCGCCTTTTTCCGGTGAACATCATAAGGCTCATCACGAGTCCTTCGCGGAGCGGGTCGATGGGAGGATTTGTCACCTGTGCGAATAACTGTTTGAAGTAGGCGAATAGGAGCTTGGGTTTTTCTGAAAGGACGGCCAATGGGGTATCGTTGCCCATCGAGCCGACCGGCTCCTGGCCGTTGAGGACCATGGGCATCAGAATCATTCTGAGCTCTTCGCGGGTATAACCGAATACTCGCTGTCGCAGGGCTATGGTTTCGGGGTCGCTTACGACGCGCTGCGGGGTATCGAACAGTCCTCGCAGCTCGATTCTTTCTTCGAGCCATCTTCTATATGGTTTGCGTCTGGATATTTTGCTCTTTATTTCGTTGTCGGTGATAATGCGTCCTTCGACGGTATCGACGAGGAACATGTGCCCGGGTCGGAGTCGTCCTTTCCGCTGAATTTTTTCGGGCGGGAATTCAATAACGCCGGCTTCGCTGGCGAGGACCATCAGGCCGTCGGTAGTAACCAGGTAGCGGCAGGGTCGCAGTCCGTTTCGGTCGAGAGTTCCGCCAATCAGACGTCCGTCGGTAAATACCATCGCAGCCGGTCCGTCCCACGGCTCCATTATGGCTGAGTGATATTCGTAAAAGGCACGTTTATCCTTACTGATATGATAGGCGGGGCCGAAGGCTTCGGGTATCATCATCATCATTGCGTGCGGCAGAGAGCGGCCGCCCTGGACAAGAAATTCGAGCATGTTATCGAAGCAGGCTGAGTCGCTGCCTCCGGCTGTTAATACGGGCAGCAGGTCTCGCAGGCCGTAACCGAAGACCTTGCTGACCATAGTTCGTTCGCGGATTCTCATGCAGTTGCGATTTCCGCTGAGGGTATTAATCTCTCCGTTGTGCGCGATGCACCTGAAAGGCTGAGCCAGTCTCCAGTTGGGAAGCGTGTTGGTGCTGTATCGCTGGTGGACGATGCACAGGGCCGATTTTACTCTTTCGTCCGACAGGTCGGGATAATACGCGAAGAGCTGCCAGGCCATGAACATGCCTTTATAGCAGATAGTTCTCGAGGAAAGAGATGTTATGTAGAAATCTTCGCCTTCGGCGCCGAATCGTTCGGATGCGATTCTCTCGGCGCGTCGCCTGGCCATATACAGCCGTCGTTCGAAGTCGATACCCTCGCAGCCGTCGGCAGCTACGAATACCTGTTTTATGGAAGGCTCGGCGCTTAGGGCAAGTTTGCCGAGGCAGTCTGGTTTTGAGGGGACATTTCGCCAGCCGATTACGCGCATACCGTAATGAGTTACGGCGGATTCGAGAATTTCATCACACTTGGTGCGCAGTGCTTCGTTTTTTGAGCCGAAGACCACGCCGACGGCGTAACGGCCGGGCTCGGGCAGCGACAGTGCCAGGCGTTTACTTTCGGATTTGAAAAAATCGTGCGGGAGCTGAAAGAGGATTCCGGCCCCGTCACCGGTAATATCGTCAGCGCCTGCTGCGCCTCGGTGATGGAGATTGACGATGGTCTCCCTGCCGTATTCGATAATGGCGTGGTCCTTTTTACCGTTTATATTTACGACTGCACCGATACCGCAGGCATCATGCTCAAATCGCGGGTCATATAAACCCTGTTGTTCCGGATTGCGTACCATATCTTGACACCATTTCCGTACTTTTTCAGACCAGTACCCTATAGTATTGTACTATTAATGTCAATTCGCAGCGCCGGCGACATATCCGGTCCCGGGGATAAATATTGCCGCTGCGCGCGAAAAATTCCCACCTCGGCGCTATACTTCTGCGCCGAGGTGGGCAAAGGCGTCAGCTTTCGCTGAACGACCCCAAAAGCACTGATTCTATTAACTGTCGTAATAGAGATGGAACTCGTGCGGATGCGGGCGCAGGTGCATCGGTTTTATTTCCTCGTCGCGCTTCCACTTAATCCACATCTGTACCAGGTCATCGGTAAAGACACCGCCCTGCGTGAGGAATTCATAGTCTGTTTCGAGGGCGTTGATAGCCTCTTCGAGCGAACCGGGTGTGTGTTTATATTTCGCCAGCTCTTTCTCGTCGAGATGATAAATGTTCACATCCAGCGGTTTGCCCGGGTCAATTTTATTTTTGATGCCGTCGATTGCTGCCATAAGCATAGCGGTCCAGGCAAGATAGCCGTTGGCGGTCGGGTCGGGACAGCGGAACTCAAGCCTCTTTGCCTTGGGACTGGCGGAATACATCGGGATACGAACTCCAGCCGAACGGTTTCGCGCGCTGAGGACAAGATTGACTGGCGCTTCGAAGCCCGGGACCAGTCGACGATAGGAATTGGTCGTTGGCGCGGCAAAAGCCAGCAGTGCGGGGGCGTGCTTGAGAATACCGCCGGCACTATATAAACCGATGTCACTGAGGCCTGCATACTTGTCGCCGGCGAACAGCGGCTTGCCGCCCTTCCACAGTGAAAAGTGGGTGTGCATGCCGCTGCCGTTGTCGTCGAAGACGGGCTTGGGCATAAATGTCACCGTCTTGCCGTTTCTCTTTGCGACGTTTTTGATGATGTACTTGTACCACATGAACTGGTCGCACATCTTGAGCAGGTCATCGAACTGCATATCGATTTCAGCCTGACCGGCTGTTGCGACCTCATGATGATGGGCTTCGATCTTGATGCCGAGCTTCATCATCTCATAAACCATCTCCCCGCGAAGGTCATGATAGGTGTCGGTCGGGCTGACGGGGAAGTAGCCGCCCTTGAAGCTCGGTTTGTAGCCGAGGTTCGGCTCTTCGAAACGCGCGGTATTCCACGCGCCTTCGACTGAGTCGATTCGATACATCCCGGTATGCTGATTTTGTTCATACTGGACTTCGTCGAAGATGAAGAACTCGGGCTCGGGCCCGATGTAGCAGGTATCCGCGATGCCGGTTTCCTTCAGATACGCCGCGCCCTTTCTCGCGATGTGGCGCGGGTCTCTGGTGTAATCCTCTTTTGTCACGGGGTCGACGATATCGGCAATCACACTGACCGTCGGCTCGGCAAAAAACGGGTCCATCGCAGCAGTGGACGGGTCGGGGATAGCGAGCATGTCCGACATGTGAATGTCCTGCCAGCCTCGAATGGATGAGCCGTCAAAACCAAGGCCGTCTTCAAACGTGCCGTCGTCCCAGCACTCGATTGGGTACGAGCAGTGCTGCCACGTACCCAGCAGGTCAACAAATTTCAGGTCGACCATTTTCGCGTTGTTCTTTTTCGCGAAGTCAAAGAAATCTTTTGGGGTCATCATCTTGTCCTTTCAAATCACCTTAATATTACTGCTGAAAACTGATACCTGTCAGAACTTTTAAGAAAAACAACATTCAGCCGATAGCCTCGTTTCCCGTCTCGCCGGTCCTGATTCTGAAGCACTGCGGCAAATCCATTACAAAGATTTTGCCGTCTCCGATATTGCCCGAGTGAGCGCCTTCCATGATAGCGTCAACGGCCGGCTTGACGTATTGCTCGTTGACGGCTATTTCAAGCTTGATTTTCCGCAGAAGATTACCTTGTTCCTTATGGCTTCGATATACTTCCGCGATTCCCTTTTGCCGGCCCCTGCCGGAAACGCTCGAAACGGTCACAAGGTGAATCTCCTTTTCAGTCAGTTTCTTTAATACCTCATCCAGACGGTCGGGCTGAATTATGCCGATAATATATTTCATTTAGCCAACCCTTGATAACTTAATTAATCAGAGTGTAAGCGGCCTCGCGGTGCTGGGTCAGGTCGAGACCGACCATCTCCTCGTGCTCAGAAACTCTCAGCTTTAATACAACATTCACAAACTTGAGCAGCACGACACCTGCGATAAACGAGTAAGCCATTGTTATAAGCACGGCTTTTATTTGAATCCAAAGCAGTGCGGGATTTCCGTACAACAGGCCGTCGGCCCCGGCGGGATTCACCGTCTTGGTTGCCCAGATGCCCGTCGCAATGACGCCCCAGATACCTCCGATTCCATGTACTCCAAAAGCATCCAGCGTATCATCATAACCCAATGAGCCTTTTATGCACGTAATAACAAGCCACGGAAGAAGCCCTGCACCGATACCAATCCAGATTGCACCTGAGGGCGTTACAAATCCCGAGGCCGGGGTGACCGCCGCCAGACCTGCTATTACGCCGGTAATCATACCGAGCGTTGTCGGTTTCTTATACCTGAGCCAGTCAAGCAGCGCCCATGTTATACCGGCTGTGGCGCCGGCTATGTGGGTTGCAGTGAACGCACTGCCCGCTAAAGACGACGCTCTCAAAGCACTGCCGGCGTTGAAACCGAACCATCCGAACCATAACAGGCCCGCACCCAGAACGGCGAACGGCAAATTGTGAGGCGGAGAAACGCTCTCGGGATAACCTTTTCTGCGCCCCAGTATCAAAGCCGCCGCCAAAGAGGTCATTCCCGCATTGATATGGACTACCGCCCCGCCGGCAAAATCCAGCGCACCGGCGTTTTTCAAAAAACCGCCTGCGCCCCAGAACCAGTGCGCTATAGGGTCATATATAAGGGTCGCCCACAGCAATGAAAAAATGCAGAAGGCCGAAAATCTCATCCGCTCGGCGAAAGCTCCAATAATCAGCGCCGGAGTTATAACCGCGAACATCATCTGGAACATCATAAATACCTGGTGCGGTATAGTAGCGGCATAATCTGGGTTGGGGGCCGCCCCAACTCCCTTGAGCCAGAGCCAGTCTAAGCCGCCGATTAGCGAACCTTTGTCCGGCCCGAATGATAGACTATAGCCCAGTATCACCCACTGTAAACTCACGAGGCACAGAATCATGAAGCATTGCATCAGCACCGACAGCATATTCTTACGGCGAACCA
>CAZFHM010000111.1:0-8012 GCA_964518825.1 uncultured Pirellulales bacterium | reverse complement strand
AACTGATATTACTGGTGATTATTACAGATTTCCTTGGGGTCATCTTCAACTTTCGGGCCCTGCCCGTGGAATCTTGCGTAATCGTTAAATTCGAGCCCGAGGTTGCTGAACTTTGCGGCCCCATATATCTCCGGATAAATTGACATATGATTAATATTCATCGAGTCCAAGCCACGCAGAAAATCTTCGCGTTTTTCGTCTTCTATTTCGATTTTTATTAACCAAGGTTCCTCTTTTTCGTTTTCTTTCCATCTTTTTTGAACTAAGGTTATGATATCCCCGCCGTTATCTGAAATAGTGAAGAGCCCTCGCTGATTAATTAGTCTTGGATACTCAGATGACATAGGGTCAAAATATGTTATTTGTGGAACAAGTCTTTTATGGAGATCCGTTATCTGTAAATTTAAGCCCCATACTGCTCTGTGGCGGTGATTCTCGTTTTTCTCTCTAAATGCAAAGAACGCCGCCACAAAAGGTGAGCAGCACCAGTCAAGCATCGGCGTTGCCACACCGTAATGCTGTCCAAGCGCCCAGACGTGATTCTTGCTAATAATCCCGTTCTTAAGCCAGTCCCTTATCTGTGCGACGCTCAGGCCAAACTGATCTAACTTATTTCTGCTGGCATACACGAATGAATTCAGATGTCTTTCAAGAATATATTCTCGAAGCCTTTCTTTAATACCTTCATTTTCTTTGTAATGCTTTTGAAATTCCCGATCAAAGAATGAAATTAAATCCCAATTCGCACATCTGTGCCCTCGCCAAACAAAATCATTGATGTAATATTTGCCTTTGCTGCAATTAGCTTTTTTCTTCAAAATAAACTCTTCACTAATAATCTGACAAAATCCCTTCCACGACTTAGCTTCAAATTCTTGCACTCCTTTGTCGATTTCTCTGGCTTTTTCATATTCTTTTGGAATACAGCAGCACATAATCTTTCCCCCTTAAAAAAGTCGATTCTTTCCGAGTCCCAAATGTATCTCGCGGTTGCTAACTATCTATATCGGCCAGGGCAAAGGCTCAATAAATGAAAATTCGGACAATCCGGTATGGCCGTAATAATCAAGAGCAAGCCTGTATTTGCAGAATTAAAAGCCCTATAATACACGGAATACAGTGTGGTTTTTGGGACACCGAAGCCAGCTTAGAGGTCAAACGTAATGGATTCCTGCGTGCGCAGGAATGACATTGCCTGTTGCAGGAAAATCTGTGTCAATCGGTGTCTGGTTTTTCATCTTCCCATTGTTGGGGCGTTTTTTTGAGGTTCCGGCATTTGACGGCCCATTGGCCGAGGTAGGGAAAGGCGTATATTTTTCTTGATTTTGTTACCGAGGCAGGGTAATTTAAGCAGAAGCGAAACCGGCCGGAGGTCAAGAAGAGAAAAGGCGGCGCTCCGTGCCAATCGCAACTTTTCAGGCTGATTGTAAAGCCTCGGCTGTTATTGCATCAAAAAAATCTGGTCGTAACTGTGAATGTTTGCGAGGTGAACGGAATGAATCCTGACATTGCACCGGCCATCGGGGGACATCAGAACGAACTTATCTCTGAGAACGGTATCTGGCCGTCGGAGCCGGGCTATTTTGCGTCGAAGGTGTTCGGCCCGGTGCAGGCAAAATCAATCTGTATGCCGAGGATTCTTAACGACCAGGGCAGGGGACCCGGCTACGGCGTGCTCCGCCGCGACGAGCAGATTCGGGTGGTTCTTTCGATGCCGTCCGGGGTGCGGCGATGCGATATTGACAGCGACGCACCGCTGGTCTTTTATCCCGGCGAAGTTCAGGGGCGGTACTCAGGGATATATCAGGTGAGTGAGTGTGGTCAAAAACAAACCTACGTGGCGGCTTCGTTCGACAAAGATGATTGTCTGAACAATCTATGTGTCGGGTTCAACGACGTGGAGATAGCAGGCCGATTCACGAGCGGCAGGTATTTCTACGGCAGCAGCCGTGTGTATGTCACCGGCTATAGATGCGGGAGATGGAGATTTTTGCCGCTGCGCAAGCTGCATTGATTTTTGTCAGGGCATTTTTTTGAGGTTCTGGTATTTGACGGTCCACTGGCCGTTGTGCGGAAAGCCGGGTGCGTGTTCGTCAGGGCAGCCATCCCAGCCTGCGGCCATCATAGCGACCGCAGTCAATAAACCTCCGTTGCCCGGCAGGTAAATCGGCAAGCTCTCTGTCTGGTAATTGTGGCCGTTAGGTAAATATGTATTCTTCGGTGTATCCATCAGCAGGGCGTCAATCGCAAGGTTCGGCTCGCCCAGTCTGGCGGCGGTCATTGCAATCATAGGATAATCCCAGCCCCACGTATCTTTATGATTCCAGTTCTTCATTACGTATCGAAGCGTCTTTCTCATCGTTTCTGTATCGATTAAATGAGTTCGCGGCAGCAGGCCATAGGCTGCAAGCATACAGGGATGGCCGCCGTCGGCGACCAGCGGAGTTTCCTGCTCTACATAAATACCGTCGTGCGTCGGCAGCGGCGCCAGGTTTTTAACGATGCGGTCCCATTGCGGTTCTGGTTTTAGGCCGAGTCGCTGTCGCCACTGGCTGGCGGTTCGCAGTGCCCATGCCCAGTAGGCAAGCTCGAAGGTCGGATTCTTGGTGCGGGCGAAATCGCTGACGTTAAACTCTCTCGCGGAAAGCAGGGGTGGGCCCAGTTCAAAACATTACCGCTGCTCGTTGAAGTGCGCGAAGGACGCCATAAACTCGGCGGACTGCTGGACGATATCCTTATACTTTTCGAGTGTTTGTTTTGTCGGTTTTTGACGGTAAACCAGTTCGGCGTAATAAATCGGATGTGGTTGTTGCCAGATGAGCAGAGGCCCGATGTCGGAAGGGGCGTCGCGGCCGTCGGGTCCGGCCATCTTGGGCCAGCGAACGCCGTCATAACCCTGCCGTTGAGCGATTTGCCTTGCGACGGGTAGAATCTGTCTGTACCAGTCGAGGGATTTTTCGAACATATCGAGGCGGTCCCACAGTGCGAAATGGACGCCGTGCCACCAATGCATCTCCAGGTGAAATTTGCCGAACCAGCTATTACACGTCAGGCCGGTTTCGGCCGGCGGGTACATCTGTGCGGATTGAATTGCGGTGAGATATTGCGACAGGACAATCCGCCTTTCCAGTTCCTTCCAGCGTGGGTCCTTGCTTTGGGAAAGGTCGATTGCTCCGCCGGTCGTCCAGAACTGTTTGAAGTGATTTTCACAATTTTGTCTGACATCCTGGAAATTCCGGTCCGGCAGGTCAGTGTCTTCTTTCGAAAATAAAATGCAAAATTCAAAACTGTCCGTGTTTTCAGACGGGATGAGCTGATAGCTGTGTTTTGAAATTTCTTTCAGTTCACTTCCTGCGGAATAATTCAGTTTGCAGTAATACTTCAGGTCATCCATTTGCCGAAGCAGTGCAGTGCTATGCTCGTCATTTTTCAATACCCGGGTTGTGTGTTTATCGGGTTCGTCCCAGTTCGACATATTCGGCCCCCATTCGCCGGCGGCGTAGGGGAATTTTATAGATATTCGAAGAGAGCCTGCTTTGAGCAGCGCGGATTTGACGCTGACCGCAATCATATCAAGGTCGGGATTGCATAGCGTTTCGACTTCGACGTTCTCGCCATCAAGTTGAAAGGTGCTGTTCAAAATGCCTTGCCAGAGATTGAGCGTCTGGTGAGTGTTTTTCAAATCTTCGGCTGATGCCGGTGAGCCGTCGGCCTTGAGCAAACAGAAACCGATTTGGGCAAGGTTGATTCGGTGTGGATTGGCGCGAAGGTATTCGGCGGCGGGAGATTTGCGGATGATATTGTACGGGACTTCTCGGCCGTAGGTGTCGATTTTTTCGAAAGTGTCTTCGAGTTTGTAGTTTTCTGTATTTGCAAACGAATGCCAGGACCATTCGGACATTGTTGTCAGGGGGATGCCTTTTTCATAAAGGGCTGGGAACGACTGCAGGCCGGTCAGGTCGGCTGTGAAAGTGAATCTGCCGTTGCCGACGGAAAGGGGCGCCAGGCAATTAAAATCGGTCAGCGATACATTGTGGCGACTGACAAGGGCGCGGCGGTCGATTTGCGGGGCTTCAGTTATCTCTGCAATGGCATTTTGAAATAAAAAAGCAGAGACTATTATAAATAATATCTTCCTTTTCATTCCATGGGCCTTGCAAAAAACCAACGGCATTATGTCATACCCCGGTTTATAAATCAAATCGTAAACAGCGTTGTCCGGCACGAGGCGGTTTCGTTGTTTTCGCTTGACAAGTCACCTAAGTAGTTATAGAATATTAGCTTAGTAAGCAAGGCTGTGTTTGAGAGAGTAATCCGGTCTTAAATCAGCAAACAGATGTTCTGTGGGTTTTCGCAGGGGACAAGGAGAGAAGTGATGAAAAAGTTTCTGCTTTTAACCGTAGTATTTTCCGCGTTTGTCCCGGTATGCCGGGGCCAGATTCTTGTCTATAAGATGTTCTGCTCGGAGCGCGTGTTCGATTTAGACGAATCGTGCCCGGTTGATAATCGCGAGGCGGTGCGCGGTTTTGTGGCCCTTGATATTGACCTCGATGAGATTGAGGCCCTCGAGTGCGGCGAATCAGTGTGGACAGACGATGCGATGGTCGTCAGATACTGGCGAACGGCCGGTTACCGGTGGCGATGTATAGAATACCCTCTTATAAGAATCTACCAGCTCGGAGAAAACAGGGTTTGCGTTTCAATCGAAAGCGTCGAAGAGTACAGGGCCATCGAGACCATCCACGACGAAGACTCCAACAGCGTCGACGACCCTAATAGTGTTGATGACCCCAATGAACCTAACGAGCCCAACAGTGTTGACGACCCCAATGAGCCGGAGCCGGAAGGAGACTTCGGCAAGTGCTTTACCTGTTTTATGGGTGCACGGGATTCAAATGAGGCTGTTCGCCTCGGAGGCGGCATCTACGCGGCGGTGCCCGGCGTGCTCTGCGGCAAATGCACCTACAACGGGGACATACTCAAGGGCAGCGGCAGTTGTGTGCTTCGGCTGAACCGGCGATGGACGCGGGCGGCTAACAATTCCGGGTACTCGCCCGAGGAGGTAATCGAGCGGATTATAGACCTCAAACTGTTCAGGTTTACTAAAGTCGGGTCCTGCTGCGAGCCGGATGTGTACTTCGAAGATTGAGTCACCCGAGTGCCGCGACGGTTTAAACCGGTTGTCAACCGGCGGGGATAAAAAAAACGCTTTGTCGTCACAGCAGCTCTCTGCCGTGATTCGGGATTGTTCAGCTTCGCTTTTTCTGGTAAGCTACATCAGCTTCGATTTAAAGCTTTTATCAGGATTGAAAACGGGGTTTTGGATATGGCGACAGAGGTAAGGCTGCCGCAGCTCGGCAAGACGATGGAAGAGGGCACCATTATCAAGTGTATGGTGAAGGTCGGCGATAAGGTCGGCAGGGGCGAGATACTCTTCGATATCGAGACTGATAAAGCGACGTTTGAGATGGAGTCGCCGGATTCGGGTTTTGTCAAGGCGATATTAGTACAGAAAGGCCAGACCGTTGGGGTGCATGAGCCGATGCTGATTCTGGGCGATAAAGACGAGCAGGTTCCGCAGGAACTTGTCAATTCAATCAAAAAGACGAAGTGGTCGAAGGCTGCCGGGGCGGTTACCGCGACGGGTAAATCGGCGGCAGTCGTGACGCAGGCTGATATTGCCGCGGCGTCGGCCGGTGGTACACAGGACCGGTACAGTCCGGGTCAGGTCGTTCCGCTCGGCCGATTGCAGAAGCTAACCGGCCAACGGATGCTGCAATCCAAACAGCAGATACCGTGCTTTTACCTGACGGTGCGGGTCGATATGACGGCCCTGGCGGAGTACCGTGAGCAAATCAACCGCCAGGGCGAACTGAAGGTGTCCTACAATGACTTTCTTATTCGCGCGGCGGCGATGGGGCTGGAGCGGTTCGAGATTATGACGGGGCAGGTGGAAGGCGAGACTATAAAGTTAGCTGACAGTATTGGCGTAGGCCTTGCGATATCGGTGCCGGGCGGCGTGGTGGCGCCGGTGGTTAAGGATGCGAATAAAAAAGACGTTCGACAGATTGCGGGCGATACGGCAGCGCTGATAGAGCGGGCGCAGAACGGCAAGCTGTCGCCGGACGACCTGGAAGGCGGCTGTATCACTGTTAGTAACCTCGGCGCGTTCGGTGTGGAGTCTTTTATCCCGGTGGTAGTGCCGGGTCAGTGCAGCATCCTGGGCGCGGGAGCGACTATTGATACGCCGGTGCCTGCCGCCTCGTCTCGCGACGAGAGTCGCGGAAGCAGGCCGGATGTCGGCGGGATGGTGATTCGCAAGCTGATGAATATAACGCTTTCGGTTGACCATAAAATAGCTAACGGGGCGTACGCGGGACAGTTTCTGGATTATGTGCGCAAATTACTGGAAGATGTTTCGAGTTTCGATTAGGCGATGAGGAAAGACATTGTCCCGGCCACAGGTGCCGGGGCTAATCACACGAAGGCCGATAATCGTCTGTTTCAGGGCTGGCAGCGGCAGTTTTTACAGGCGAAGTCCCATAAATCTATAAAGTTTTGTTTATCTGTAAGCCGAGAAATACTATAGTATGCCCGTGCCATTGGGCCCATTTTGTAAACAAAGGCAAAATGGGAACCCCTTTCAGTACTGGCAAGGACGCTGACACACAGAACCGGGCGGCATAATCGCCCGGCGAGTCTTACGGAGAAGACTATGAGAACAGTTGCCATCGTTAACCAAAAAGGCGGATGCGGCAAGACTACAGTCTCTATCAACCTTGCAAGTGCACTGGCGGAGGTCGGCAAGAAAACTTTGCTGGTTGACCTCGACCCCCAGTCGCATTGCGCGGTTGGTCTTGCCGTGCCTGAGGACCAGATTGAGCAGAGTATCTATGACGTGCTGATAAGCAAGAGCCGTGGCGAGCCGATTCGTCTTAAGGAGATACTCTGGCAGATAGGCGAGCGGCTGGAATTGTCGCCTGCCAGTATTGATTTGAGCGCTTTCGAGCAGCAGATGGTCGGCATCATGGAGCGGGAAAGCTGCCTGCGGGGTGTACTTGCCGATGTGAAAGGCGATTATGATTACGTGATAATCGACTGTCCGCCGGCGGTGGGGCTTTTGACTTTCAACGCGCTTCGGGCCTCGACGGACGTGATTGTGCCGGTCGAGACGGGATATTTTGCGCTGCACGGGCTGAGCAAACAGCTGGAGACGCTGAGCATCCTGTGCAAGCGGTGCAGCCAGCAGGTGAATGTAAGGGTGCTGGCGAGCATGTACGATATCCGCACGAAGATGGCAAGGGAGATACTGGGCGAGCTTCGCAATCATTTCTCCGACAAGATGTTCAAGACGGTGGTGAATTTCAATACGAAGATAAAAGAGGCGGCGAGCTTCGGTCAGCCTATCGGCGAGTACGACCCGGCCAGTCGCGGCCAGGCCGATTTTCGCGGTCTGGCTGAGGAGATAATAAGCGCCGAAGGCAAGGGTGAGCACCACGAGATGGTCAACACTCTGGCGGGACAGCTCGAGAAGATAAGCAGTACGGCTGATGAGCTGCTGCGGGAAGCAAAGGTAGTATCGCCGCGCATGGAGCGCAAGGCGGTTCGCGAGCCGATTTCGACGAGTCCCGTCAAGCCGCAAACGCCAATTGTCCCGGCAAAAGCTCCGGCAGCGGCGCCCGTGAAAGAGGCCATGGCGTCACCGGTCGCAACAAAAATCGCCGGCAGCGCCGCCGTCAAGAGTATGGATGAGAAGCTCAGCGATTATTACGGAGTAACGCAGGTCAATGACGCGGTGATGTTTGTCAGTCTTTATCCGCATGCACAGGAGGTTTATATTGCGGGCGACTTTAACAACTGGCATCCGGGCAAGACGAAAATGGAGAAGGTCGGAGCAAGCGGGATATGGCAAACGAAGCTGCAACTTTCGCCGGGTAAGTATCGTTACCGGCTGGTCGTCGACGGCAGATGGCAGCAGGACCCATACAACGAAATTACAGAAACGAATCCTT
>CAZFHM010000110.1:0-8037 GCA_964518825.1 uncultured Pirellulales bacterium | reverse complement strand
GGCCGCTTTGTGACCTGCGGCGCCTCGCCATACTCGCCATATCAGCCAAAGGCCTGACGCCGCGACAAAAGGAATGAAGGATGCGCGTGTGACGACGGCGAGTCCTGCGCACAGGCCCGCCAGCAGATAGAGCAGCCGTTTGGATTGCGGTTTTGCGGCCTTGAGCAACAGCATGATAAGCAGAACGGACCAGAAAGCCGCCCAGCCTGTAGCCAGCAGTTCAGCCTCGAAAAAGATTAGAGGCCCGTAGAGTGCGACTATCAGGGCGGCAATAATGCCGGTACTGCGACTGAATAATTGCCTGCCGAGAAAATAAACCAGTACGCAGGTTGTCGAGCCGAGGACCAGGCCGAATAATTTCGCGGCGATTATCGAACAACCTGTGAAGTAATAGATTCGGGACAGGAAGAACGGGTAGAAAAAGCTTTGCCAGAAGAACGTCTCAGCCATTACGCCGTCGGTTATCAGTCTGCCAGCGGCACTGTCGTAGATTCCCGAGTCGATTGTCGGCGTGAGAAAGGCGGGGCTGCCGCTGATTTGAAACAGATAAATCAGCCTTACGGACAGGGCGACAGCGAATATGATAAGAGCTATGATAAAATCTTTGCTAAACCGGATTGGCTTTGGTTTTAGTGTCACGGTCGAATGACAAGCTTCAAAAGTATTGTTTATTCGGCAGCAATGATAAGTGACCGACAATATCAATGCAAGAGGCGGCCGGAAGCAGGGGGGCTGTACAAACGGCTACCGGTTTTCAGAGGGTTTCCCACCTAAGGCGACAGCCATGTCGCGGACGAGCTTGTTCTGGTCATATTTGGCGGTGTGGTCGAGCACTCTGCCGAAGCCGGTACTTTCATTATTGGCCAACAGGTAAAGGGCCATCATGCGGACCGGCCAGTTATCGTCGGCGAGATTCTCGGAAGCGGCTTCAATCAGTTCAAAATTAAGCGGCAGGCCGAGCATGGCGTACATGGTGTAGATTCTTGATATCCAGTCGTCACTGGTCAGATTAAATACCAGGCCGGATTCGAGCAGGTCAGGCATCCAGTCGGCGTACTTAAAAGGATACAAAGATTCGCGGTTGGCCATGATGTGCTGTTCCATTAGAAGTCCCGCAAACAACTGGGCGGTGTCTTGGCCTTGCTTGCGCCTCTTTAGTGAGTTCATCCGGTTACGCAGAAACTGGGCGGTCAGATTGATTCCGGAGCGTTCGACTTTGGCCTTGGCGGGAGCGATATCTTCGAGACGATTTATAACGGTGCCGTTCGCGAGTGTCGCACTGTCCAGGTACAAGGTGAACTCTATCTCGAGCGAGGCCTGGGGATGCTGTTGCAGGAGCTCCTTCAGTTGGCCTGAATACAGTGTAACCGGCACAATCAGGGTCGAATCAGGCTCTATCGGCTTCGACGGCTGAATCTTCATCGAAACCAGATTCGGTATCGTTTTGTTGAGGTCGCCGCCGACCGTCGCATCGATTCTGATATTTCCGCTGAGTAAACCATATTCGGAGATGACCATGGGCTCATCGGATTTGTTCGTGATAATAACAGACGAGCCGAAGTTGCTTCCATAAGCGAACTTATTGCCGCGGATATTCAACTGAGCCTTGAAGATTTCATTGGGCTTGCGAAAAGCAGGGACAATACCGGCTCCGAATGAGGCCTCCAGTACGGATTGTACAAGGTCCGGGTCCGTCCTGGGGATATAGACGCTGTTTGAGCGGGCCAGCAGCTCTCTTGCCTTTTGCGCTTCGAACGATTCGGGCGCCGCTGCGATAACGGCTCTTAAAGTCTCGAGTGCAGGGGCATTGTTCGCATCAGCTAATCCGACCTGTGCTTTGGTAAGATTGAGTATCAGGTTGGGCTTGTAGGCCTCGAAGAACGGTCTTGCCCAGTCCGGCTGTTCATTCATCACAAACGCATAGGCCAGCATCGCCGCTGCGGTGAAATTGTTCGGCTCGGCGGCGTAGAACTTGTTTGCCCAGTCTATTGCGTCCATCGGCTCGGCCTTGCCGAAACAGTAGAACCATGCAAGCTGCTGCGTCATCACGGAACGATTTGCGCCGCCGGCCTGGTATTTTTCAAGAGCAGTCCGTTCCGCAACATTAAGTATTTCGGCGGCTGATTGGGTATCGCCGGTCTTTTCGGCAGCCTTTGCCGCGACCGTCTCAAGCACAATGTCAAATGTACCTTCGTTGCGGACCCGCTGAGCAATCCGGATTACCTGGTACGGGTCTCGAGTACTGCTGTAAGCGTTAAGGGCCCAGGGCAGGTATATGTATTGCGGCAGCGGTTCGTTCGGATAAAGATATTCGAAAAGACTGGAGCAGTAAGCGTAGGCGTCAACGGCTGTCTGGAAAAGTCCGAGCTGCTGGGCGTAACCTGCAAAGGTGAGCGCCGCCTGAAGGTCGAGCGGATTTTCGCCGA
The DNA here is from genome assembly GCA_964518825.1 of uncultured Pirellulales bacterium. GTDB lineage: Bacteria > Planctomycetota > Phycisphaerae > Sedimentisphaerales > Anaerobacaceae > JBBABK01. Next base: position 5,611 of record CAZFHM010000110.1, on the reverse strand, counting down.
GCTGGTATCTCAGATGCTCGATGTAACTGGCTACATTCATATTCTCGCCCGCCAGCTCGTATAGCTTTTCGAAAGCCAGCCGGTTGTATTTATTTTTGTTGATTGCGGCGATAAAATAAAGCTGGGCTTTTTCAAAATCCGTCTTTTCAGCGGCAAACACTCCAAGCGATGTATACAGCTCCGATTCGAGCAGGTCATTTTTATCACGGAGCTGTTGAAGAAGCCCAGCGAGCATTTGTTCCCGCTGCTCGCGTGAATCGAGCCGGCCAAGCAAATACCGGACAGCTTCACGGACAATCTGCAAATCGGCGTCTTCGTTGACGTACTGAGCAAGCAGCGCCTGAACAAGCAGGGAATTGTCTTTGGACTCTACAACTTTGTTAGGGTCGTTGGGGTCGATGGTCCGGCCGTATGCATACGCCAGCCCGAGTGATAACGGCGATTCGGTTCGGCATGCCACTTTCAACATGTCCGGCAGGGCGTACTGGGCCTGGTTATCAAGCTGTATTGCGGCGGTCAAAAAAATCAGGGCTTGTTCGGCATCCCGACCCGATACGCTAATACTCTGCGGCCCTGAATTGGTCAGGTCGTGGGCCACTTCATAAAAGGCCAGGGCGGCCGTGGGCGAGAACAGCTCCCGCTCGCTGCGCAAAGGCTGAGCGGATGCCAGAAAACTGCAAATGCAGAGCATTTGCAGAGATAAGGCCCATGGTGTTTTGAACATCCTATTCTCCGGCAAAGTTACAAATCCAACCGATGTTTTATCGGGCAATTTAAGGCCCGGCTTTAGGTGCATACAGGGCTGGATTATGCCGTTTCTACGGCCTTAAAGGCTTTTTTCGAGGTCCGCCGGCACAGATTTTCTGTACGATTTTCCGAGGGCTGATGTTCATGCCGGGATTATGGGGCCAAAGTAACTGTCTATCTGCGGCCTTTGCCGGTCAAAAGGCCGAGTGCTTCAATCCTCAATACCTTCGCTGCGGCGATGTATATGGCGGCACATGGGATGACGACTGCCAGGAGCCTTAAAGCATCGAACTTCGTGCTAATCGGCCAGTTTATCGTCAGTTTGAGGACAGCCAAACCGGCAAGGTACATTACGGTTGTAGCGATCGCACTCTTGAAGAAGGTTACTCCAAGACCTCGATAATTCATCGACTCGAAGCGATATCGCAGCAGGGCAGTCAGAATCACTACCTGCAGGTAAGAGCAAATCGCCGTGGCCAAAGCCAGGCCCGCCGCGCCCATGAACCAAATCAGTGTAAGGTTAAGAATGATGTTGGCTACTACGGCTACCGCCGCTGTTTGCGCAGGCAGCTTCGAATCCTGCATTGCATAAAATGAGCGCGTAACGATTTGCTGGAGAAAGTAACCGCACAAACCGAGGGCGTAAAACGAAAGTACAATCGAAGTAATCGCGGTATCGGCCGGGCCGAAGGCCCCGTGTTCGAAAGCGACTCTAACGATTATTGTGCTGATAAGAATCAAACCGGCCGTCGCCGGAAGCGCGATAAAGATTGCACCCTGTAAACCTCGTGATATCGTCTTGAGAAGGGCGGCTGTATCTTTTCTCACCGCATCGGCGCTCATAACAGGGAAGATGGCGGTAGCCAGTGAGATGCCGAGCACGCCGAGGGGGAACTGATACAGTCTCTGCGAATAGTAGAGGTGTGAAACAGTCCCGGCCCAGAAGGGGTAACGGATTTGCCTGCCGAACAACAGGAAATACTCGCCCTTTTCGGCTGAGCCTGAAAACCACAGCGCGATGAAATCGTCGGCGAGCGTATTTATCTGGGTGACGGTCATACCCAGTATCATAGGGCCCATCAGGATGATTATCTTTCTGAAAGCCTCACTTTGGACCTGCCAGGCGGGACGCAACTGTATGCCCCGGGCGTGCAGCGGTACAAGCTGCATAGCCAGCTGAGCCAGGCCCGCTGCTATAACCGCGACCGCCACAACAAATACCTGGCGTTCCGGCCGGACCGACAGAACCCATCCGCTGAAACACAATGAGCCGATTATGAAAATATTCAGGACCAGAGGCGCCATGGCAGGGGCCGCGAAATGCCGGTGCGTCTGGAGAATCCCCGCGAGAATCGCCACTACACAGATGAGTATCATATACGGAAGCATTATGCCGGCGAGTTCCAGTTTCAAATCGGTGCCTGGGTATTTACTGAAAAAAGTATAATAGCCCCAGATGATTCCTTCGCCGACGAGCACAACACAGGCGAGCAGCACTGCGACAGCCGTGACAACGGTGCCGGCAAGTTTGTTAGCCGATTCGGGTCGATGGTGAAGTTCTTCGCTGTAAATGGGAATGAACGACGCGGCTGCTGCACCTTCGCCGAAGATACGCCGGGCCAGATTGGGTATCTTAAAGGCTATGGCCCAGCCGTCGAACAAGCCGCCGGCTCCGAGGAAATACGCGAATGCCATGTCCCTTATAAAGCCGAGGACACGGCTTGCCACTGTAAGAATCGCAATCTGCCGAAAGCCTTTTACCATCGACAGTTTTTATACCGGTCGGACAAAGATTTAGCAACAGCGTGGGATATGCTATTCGAATAATTTTGGGGCGACGGAGAAGGGTCGGGCGCGGCCGACGTTGTTCAGCAGGCCTATGGCCAGCATACTCGTCAGCAGACTCGAACCGCCATAGCTTACCAATGGTAATGTCAAACCGGTTATCGGCATAAGGCCCAATGTCATACTCACATTTACCAGTACCTCAACAGCAAACATCACCGTAATACCCAACGCCAATAATCGGCCGAACGGGTTGGTGTTGCGGTGAGCTATTTCGACGCCGCAGAGAAAGATGATTACGTAAAGGGCCATAACACCCAAGGCGCCATAGAAGCCCCACTGGTGGGCGATGATAGCGAATATGAAATCATTGTGACTTTCAGGCAGAAACTGATTGTATTTAATGAAAGGTCCCTGCCTGAAGCCCTGGCCGGTTTTACCGCCCGAGGCTATTGCGTACTTCGAGCGGGTCAGGTGAAAACCGTACCCTGCGGCCCAGTTGCGTTTGTTGAACCGGGTGCCGAGGACCAGCTTTGAAAGTCCCGGATGTTGTTCAGCATATTCCTGAACCTTGGGACTTTGAAGAAGGACGCTTGCGATTCGCATTTTTTGATATGGGCGCATGACCGCCCAGAACAGCGGGCTGACAAACACAGCGAGCAGGGCGATAAGCAGCAGGTGTTTAATTCGCGCTCCGGCTACAAAGACCATCACCAGCAATACCGGCATCATCAGCATCACGGTACCGAGGTCCGGTTCGAGCAATATCAGGACCATCGGTACGAGCGTAATAAGGAAGGGGCCTACGAGTGCCTTGAAGCTGCGGTAGTTACTCCGGTATCGCAGGTACCAGGTCAGGGCCAGTATATAAGCGAGCTTGCATAATTCGGAAGGCTGAATGGCGGGTAGCTGTCGGCCGGCGATTGTGAATATTATCCAGCGGTGGGTTCCGTTTATCATGGGGACAAAGGGCAAGTTGATGACTTTGCCGAGCAGCAGCACCAGCAGTAAAAACAGGACCACTGCGAATATCCAGTAACTCATTTCACCGAGCCTGCGGTAGCTTACCAGGTTGATAGCGACAAAGGCGGCCATGCCGAGGCCGGCAAAGACGAGTTGTTTTTTCCAGAATTCTGAGTAGTTCTCGGCCCGGCTGGCAGGGCTGTCTTCAGCGGGATTGCCAACCGCGTAAATTGTCAGAATCCCGACGGCCACGAGAGCAACCGCCGCCGCCAGCAACGTCAACCTGATAAGAATCAACCGTCCCTGGAGAAACTTGTACATGGCTCAAGAGAATAGCAAAAAGACCGGGCAGGTGCACAAAATTAGAGAAAAATGCAAAAAAATTTAAATTTTTTATAAGACCCGTGATTTTTTCGGACCTTCGCTGCTACCAACCACCAGGGTGCAAACCACGTTTTTGAGCTAAAAATCAGGGTCCCGATGGGGTCCAATATAGGGACTGTCCTATAGGAACGCCGTGTGCCGATTTGGGCGTTTTTTACGGAATTTTAACGATTTTTTACTTGAATTGGGGTGGCGACTGTGCTACTTTGATAGTGGTCTTCACCAGTGAAGTTAGTGTATACAGCGTAAAGTTGTGTGCATGAATTGCCTTCGGGCGAGAAAGGAGGAGTCGTTTAGGAGTCGAAACGCTTAGTCATTGCGGCTATTCCCACCGGCCGGCACGTCAACCATGTGCATATTATTAAATCTCGCTTATGGTCTGCGTGAAAAGATGAGGACACTCAAAGTGTTTTGGGTGGGAAGGATGTTGACTTCTTTGGAAACTGAGAGGCAGGGGTATAATCTCTGCCAAACGAAAAGAAGAAAGAAAGAAAGGATGTAACTATGAGAAAACTTTGTTTTGTACTGACAGCACTACTGCTGACGGCACCGGCATTGGCTACTATAACCATTAGCTGTGCTCAGGTCGGCGAGACGAACGAGGTCGTAGTGAGTTACGTCAGTAGCGATGCGAATATCCCGAGGGCCTTCGGCCTGGATATCACGCTCGACAATGGCGCGACCATCGGCGAGATTACGGATGCTAACGATAAGTTCTGGGTACACCCCGGCAATATCCTAATCGTTGATGGTAATGTTACTGACGAAGGTGACCCGGTTGCCCCCCAGGATGGTAATTATCCCGGCAGGGAACTGGGCGGCCTCGGTACCGGCGGTATGACCATCGAGATGGGCTCGCTGTATAGCCCTAACGACCTAGAACATCCGACCGGACCGGGCACTTCAGGCACGCTGCTGAGCTTCATCGTGGACATTGGGCCTGGGGAGGACTGCAACGTTACAATTGCGGGCAACGGTGCTCGTGGTAACGTGGTCCTCGAAAACACCGACCCGGCAGCGACGAATCTGCCTACTATCTGCGCGGTGGTGATACCACCTGAGCCCGAGTGCCTCAAGAGTTCAGCACCGGGATATGCCGACTGGACCGGCCACCCCGTGGGAGTGGCTTGGGCCATGCCTTGGAGTAACCCAGATTGCTGGTGTTATCCGAGACAGTGCCGAGGTGATGCAGACGGTGCTCCGTCGTACCCTGGTGTGCCGATTTGGGTCGATTTAGCGGATCTGAATATTCTCAGAGGCGCTATCAGCCACTATGTCACAGGACCAACAGATCCAGGTTTTCCGGCAGGTGGCGAGTGTGCAAACTTCGACCATCAAATGTCATATCCCGGTGTGCCGATTCCAGTCGATTTAGCTGACCTTAACATCCTGAGGGAATACATCAGCGATTATGGGACGGTGCCATGTTGTGACAATAACCAGGATTGTGTTCTCGACGCAAGTGATGATTACAACTTCTGGACGGGCTCGACGACGCCGTAGTGTACGGCGATAGTATGTGCAGTCAGTAAACGTAGGAATTTATATACTGAGAACATAAAGAAGTTCTTGGAAGGAGAACGATGATGAAGAAATTGTTAACTTTGTTGATTATTTGTGGATTGGCTTCAATGGCCAGTGCAACACTGCAGATTTCGGTTGGCGGCGATAAGGAGCCTGTGGATTCGGAAATCTACCTGCTGCCCAGTGAAGAACTGATTCTGGATATCTG
>CAZFHM010000109.1:0-8055 GCA_964518825.1 uncultured Pirellulales bacterium | reverse complement strand
CCTACATAGCAGAATAATCAAACTCGCGGCGGCTGCGGTAGTGATTGTAGCGGTATGCTGGCTTGCCGCCAGACAGAAAGAAGTACCCCAACAGCCGGGAACTAATAAAGCGGCGGCTGCAACAATATTTGAAACACCTGCTGAACTGGTAAGCATTATTTCACTTAATATGGCTTTTCGAGACGGCGGCATGGAAGCGGTGGAAGAACAGTTTGATAAGGCCGCGAAAAAAGTAAAAGCCGGACTTAATGAGAATATCTCAATTGATGAACTGATTTGTGAATTAGACGGATGTTAAAAGCTTCAGGAAAGGAACCTTTTATGAAAACCTCAAAGAGCAATAGATTGATTTTCTGTACAACTGCGTTTTTTTTGATGATGAGCTTTGCCTATGCCTATCCGCCTGATAACGCGGCTGTTTTATATTACAAGGCGGCAATGCTTTACGAGCCTGACGCAAAGATATCAAACATGCTGAGTGACCTGCGCAGCGGACGTATCGAACCTAATGAGGCAATAAGAAAATATGTCAATGATAACCGCTTCATAATCGATACGGTGCTCGATGCCGCCGAGGTGAAGAACTGCGACTGGGGGATTGATTATTCACAGGGGATGGGTACTAAACTTCCGCCGCTGGCAAGCTTTAGAAAAATATCATTTCTAATCACGGCCGACGCAAAAATCCTTAACGCAGACGGGGACTACAAGGCTGCGCTGGAACGTTGTATGAGTCTGAGCAAAATGGCACGGCATATAAACGACCGCGTACTGGTCAGCTATCTTGTCGGTATCGCAATCCAGGGAATGGCAAACGGGTGCATCGCACAAGCGATGGGTGATATGCCGCAGGATATGGAAAACTTTATTTGGCTGAAAAACCGGCTGATAGAAATTGACAGCATCCCTCTTTCAGTCAAACCATCGCTGTTAGAGGAGCGTGAAGTTGTGTTGACCACTTTTACGTTCGAAAACAAGGATGACATAGCAAGTATGTTTGAGCTTGATAAACCAATAAATGAGGCGCTCATTAACGCCGATGCGGCTTTGTTCGAGCGAAACAGAAAGCACTTCAGGGATTTTTATTCAGAAATCATCGAGGCTTTTGATATGCCTTATGTGCAGGGACAGGCAGTGATGACCGGATTATTCGATAAGATGTACAAAGACGCGAATAATCCAGATACAATTTTAACAAGGGTCCTTATGCCCGCTGTCGGAAAAGTCTTTGCACTGTCGAAACGCATCAAAACCCACGATAATGCGATAATGGCGGCAATTGAAATCTATATGATAAAGGCAAAAACGGGTAAACTTCCTGATACCCTGCCTGCCGGATTGCCTGGCGATTTGTTCAGTGGTGAAGATTTCGAATATGAGGTTACGGATGAGGGCTTTATTCTCCGCTGCCGGGGCAAAGACTTTACCAATGACGAAGTGTACGATTACGAATTCAAGGTAAAACAATAATTTACGAACACAATTCGCAAAACCGGCCGGGCGGAATATGCCCGGCTTTTTTTATACCCAAATTCACCCTTGAAATCGCACAATTTTCAAAAAATTCCGTAAAAATACTTGCAGGATTCAAACAAATGTTTTATACTTATGTTTGAAATGTTTGTTTAGGAGCTTATTATGGTCCTTAAAAATACTCATTTTCAGAGCAAAAACTGCGATTGTCCTCACGGAGCTACCGACAGGCTGCTCGACGCGGCCGAGAAGCTGTTTTGCGAACGCGGATTTAACGGTACGAGCGTAAGGGACCTGACCAAAGCAGCCGATTGTAATGTAGCTGCGGTTAATTACCATTTTGGCGGCAAGGAAAACCTCTATGAACAGATGTTCCGCAGGCATCTGGGGGAAGTGTTTGGCGAACATCGTGATAATATTGAAAAGGTCAAAAATGGCAGTGAGACCAGCCTCGAAAGCTTTCTCGAATCGCTGGTCAGGACCACCCTGCAGAAACTGACAACGGCGAATACACAGATACCGCTTATGAAACTAGTAGTGCGGGAGAGTTTGAATCCGCAACTTAAGCAGGAACTGGTGGCGCTGGATATTGTTAAAGAGTTTTTGGAAAAGATTAGTGAGTGTCTGCAAAAGTTAGTACCGGGACTGGATGAGAAAAAAGCGATTCTGTGCACTTTTTCCATTGAGGGAATACTGATGTACCCGATGCTTTTTTATGACCTTTACAACAAGCTATTCTGGGAAGTAAATATCGATGAGCTGACCGGGCATATCGTGAAGTTCGCGGCGGCGGGTATTCGGCAAGCGGCACAGGAGTAATTAGAAATCGAGTATTAAAATGAGTAATCAATTAAAGACATTATTATACCGACTTGCCCTTGTTTTGCTGGCGGTGTCGGTCGGATGCACAAGCAGTGAAGAGTTTTATCAAGAGGTTAGTTTATCCAGAGATACTGCGTATCACCAATGGAAAACCCACAAGGAAATACAGAAGCAGTCTCAAACGCAAATAGACGGCAAATTAAGCTTACAGGATTGTCTGAAGCTGACGCTGGGAAACAACAAGACCCTGCAGAGCATCGTTCAGGAGCGGGAGTTCGCCCGCGGCGGTGAAATGGTAGCGAATTCTGCGGCGCTTCCTTCTTTGGATGTTACGGCGGAATATACCAGGCTCGATGAGGTTCCTTCGATTGCCGGCTTTACAATCGGTGACGTTGATAATTATTCGACGGGCCTTAGAGTCACTCAGCCGGTTTTCGCCGGCGGAGCAATCATCGCGACAATCAACGCCGGCAAAATATTTTCCCTTATGACTGACCAGGTTGTTCGTGCTGCGACTCAGGATGTGATTTATTCGGCCGAGCACAACTATTACGATGTTCTTCTTAATCAGCATCTTTACCAGATAAGCGCCGATGCGGTTCGCTCGTCCCAGGCACATCTTAATGACGTGAAACAGAAACGCCAAGCCGGCGTGGCTTCGGATTTCGACGTGCTTCGCGCCGAGGTCGAGCTTTCTAATTTTAATGCCGAGCTGATACAGAATAAAAACGCGATAAATATTTCAAAGGCGCAGCTTCTTAAAACTATGGGCGTTTCGCAGGACAGCGATTTCGTTTTGTCGGATAAGCTGGAATACGAGCCTATGCAGATGAGTATGGAACAGGCTGTCGAGGTAGCCTATCGCAACAGGCCCGATTTGTATCAACGTCAATTCGACATCAAATATCAAACTCAATTACTCAAAATCGAAAAAAGTTATTACTGGCCTACGATAAGCGGCTATTTTGATAACAGCTGGTCAAGGCCCGACCCGCATAACAGCACTGCAATTGACTGGGGGCACGCATGGCAAGGCGGCATTGTCGCAGCGATGCCTTTGTTCGACGGCTTTTCGCGTGAAGGCAAAGTCATCCAGCAAAAGGCAAGGCTCAAACAGTCGCAGATAGATTTGATTGATACTGAGGAAACAGCACTGTTCGAGTTGAACAGCGCTCTGTTGACCATTCAAAACACTGATGAATTTGTTCAGTCGCAGCTTTTGAATCTTGACAGGGCCGAAGAAGGAGACCGGCTTGCACAGGTCGGCTATCGAGAAGGCGTTAATACACAAGTGGAAGTAATCGACGCAGAGTCGGCCCTGACCAGGGCGAAGTCGCTGTATTACCAGGCTGTTTATTCGCATATAATTGCAAAGCTCGATTTGCAGAAGGCAATGGGAGTTATTAGTCCTTTTGAGAATGATATGGTTGTAAAAAGCAGTAGTGGAGAATCCAAGTGAAATACAAATTCAAACATCCAAAACGCAAAATAATCATTGCGGCAGTTGTTTTCGTCGTTTTAATTTTCGTAATCCGGTCATGTCGTTCCGACAACACGGTCGAGAACGATGCTAATGAAGCATTCGCTGTCTCAGCGGAAGTTATAGGCACGGCAGTGCTCGAAGAAAAAATTCCGATTACGGGCAGCTTCGAGCCTTTGGTAAGTGTCGAGATAGTACCCGAGATTTCCGGACAGCTTCAAAAACTGCGGCTGGGGGACGGAACGCCGGTGGACGTTGGAGTTGTCGTCAAAGAAGGTGAGGTTATCGCGGTAATAAATCACGACATTTACCTGGCGCAATTAGCCGAAGTCAAGGCCGCCGTTGAGGCCGGCAAGGTCACTCTTGCCGACGCCGAGCGAGAAAAGAATCGAATGGTTAAATTATTCCAGGCCGGCTCGTCAACGGAGCAGGCCAGAGACAAGGCTGTAACCGCAGCCGAAATGGCCGCGGCGCAGCTCAGGCAGGCACAGGCGGCACTTGAAATGGTGAAGGTCAACGTTGAGAGGGCAACTATAAAAACGCCGCTGAACGGGATTGTTGCCAAAAAATACGTGGATGAAGGCAATATGGTAGGCCCGTCTACGCCGCTGCTGAACATCGTACGCATAGATGAGCTGAAAGTTAAAGGCGGAGTCAGCGAAAGGTATCTTCCGCAGCTCAAGGCGGGAAAAACACCCGTACTAATCACGACAGATGCTTATCCGAATGACAGTTTTCAGGGGACAGTTTTCAAAGTTCCGGTTGCTGTTGACCCGATGACACGAACGGGCGAGGTTGAAATACGCGTGCCGAACAAGGACGGAAAATTGAACCCCGGTATGTTCGCGAGAATGACAATAGTTGTGAACCGCAAAGAAGCTGTTGTTGTGCCGGACGCGGCTTTGATAAGAGAATATGACAACGAGTACGTGTTTGTCGTCAATGATGGAAAGGCTCATCGGCGCCTGTTGAAACTGGGGATTTCGCAGGGAGAGCTTTACGAAGTTCTGGACGGCCTGAGCGTCGGCGACGTGGTTGTAACTCACGGCCAGAATCAATTGAAAGACGGACAGGCAGCCCAGGTAGTTGATGGAGCGGTAAAATGAATCTTCCAGAAATATCCGTAAAAAATCCCGTTACCACTTTTATGCTGTTTCTCGGCGTAATAATGGTAGGCGTGCTGTGCCTGACTCTTATGGCGGTTGATATGTTCCCAGAAATGGACCTGCCCACGATAACCGTTATGACTATGTACGAAGGGGCTTCGCCGGAAGAGGTTGAAGAGAAAGTTACCAAGATTCTCGAACGATATGTTTCCACTGTTTCGGAATTGAAGCACATAAATTCCAAGTCGAGGGAAGATATATCAATCATCACGCTAACCTTCGAGTGGGATACCGACATTGATACTCGAGCCAACGAAGTCAGGGACGCGGTCGGCATGGCACAGAATTATCTTCCCGACGAGGTGGACGAGCCGCGTGTAATGAAAATGGATATCTCGAATTTTCCTATTTTGGTTTACGGAGTGACGGCCAAAGAAAGTTATTCGCGGCTTGATGATATTCTTGATGATTTGCTGGTTGACCCTCTGAAACGGCTGGACGGAGTCGGAACGGCCGCACTGATTACTCCGCTGAGACGGCAGGTAAACGTTAACCTCGACAGGGAGAGGTTAGCGGGTTACGGGCTGACGCCGCAGGACGTGGTAAGAGCGATTATAAATGAAAACAAAGACGTCTCGGCCGGTAACATTAAAATGGGGCTGACTGATTATCTGATAAGAGTGCCGGGGGAATTCCAGGATGTCAAACCAATGGAGCAGATAGTCCTTTCGGCGCGAAACGGGATGGTCGTCAAGCTGTCGGACGTAGCGACCGTCGAGGATGATTTCAAGGAAATTCAGCGTTATGTCAAAATCAACGGTAAATCAGGGGCGATACTGCTTGTCCAGAAACAATCCGGCGCAAACACAGTTCAAGTCGCGCGTCTGGTGCGTGAACGTATTCCGCAGCTGATGAAAAACCTGCCTGCCGATATTCAACTCGTAAATGTAATGGATTCATCCGAGGATATCGAGCGGACAATTCATGATTTGTCTAACACGCTTTTAATAGGCGGTATATTGTCTATGGTCGTCGTGCTGATATTTCTGCGGCAGTGGCGAGGCACCTTAATCATCGGCCTGGCGATGCCGTTTTCACTGATCGCAGCCATCATACCCGCGTATTTTCTCGGCCATACGATTAATATGATGAGCCTGTTCGGTATGATAATCGGCATCGGAATGGTTATCGATAATTCAATCGTCATTCTTGAAAATATAACCAGGCACAGGGATGATGAAGGAGAAACACCCAGAGAAGGCGCCGTCTATGGCGCCGCGGAAGTGGCAATGGCTATTACCGCTTCCACACTGACGACGGTCTGTATTTTCTTTCCGATTCTTTTTGTCAGGGGAATTACGAAAATTTTCTTCTCTGAATTCGCGGTAGTGGTAACGATTCTCATGTTCGCCTCTTTGTTTTCCGCGCTTACACTGACGCCGATGCTTTCAGCGGTTTTGTTCCGCAAAAGCAGACGACCGTCGGGGCAAAGGAAATTCTTCACCAAAACAGAACAGATGTTCAAGATTATCGAGATAAAATACGCCGGCCTGCTGGATTGGGCGCTCGGGCATCGCAGAACGGTTATCATTGCCGCGGCGGCGGCTTTCGCTGCCAGCCTGTTGCTGGTTCCCATTCTCGGCACAGAGTTTATGCCCAAAGAAGATAACTCAAGGGTTCAGGTAACGATTCATACTCCTGTCGGCACGCGTGTTGAGGAAACGGCGAGGGTACTTGATGAAATCTCGAAAATATTTAATGAGATAGTTCCGCCGGAGCAGAAAATCGCCACGTTTATGAGATGCGGCGTCAGCGAGGAAGGCACAAGCGGTATGTTCGGCGATGAAGGCTCTCATATAGGTATATTCGGAGTTAAACTCGTTAAGAAAGACCAGCGGGAGCGCAGCGTTGACGAAATAGCGGCGCAGATAAGGGCACGGCTGGATAAAGTCAGAGGCTTGCTTCGACTGGAAAAATACTCGATTGATACCGGCGACCCGATGTCAAATCTAATCGGCGGCAATGAAAGACCTTTAACTATCAACATTATTGGCAACGATATGGAGCTAACCGACAAAATCGCGGCCCAAATCAAGGAAATAGCCCAAAACACACAAGGGACTGTTGATATCAGCATTTCAAGAGAACAGGGCAGGCCGGAATTATGGGTTAACGTTGACCGGGAAAAAGCCTCGGCGATGGGTATGAACGTCTCTGACATCGGCGATACCGTTCGCGCTTCTTTTTACGGAAGGGAAGCAAGCAAATATCGAATCCACGGCGACGAGTACGATATATTTGTCCGACTCAGCGAGGAGTACCGCAGTGATACGCGTGATGTCAAGGCAACGCCTGTTGAGCTGCCTAACGGCGAGCTTGTCAGGGTTGATAATGTAGCTTCGATGGCGATGGAATACGGCCCGGTTCAAATCGAACGCAAAGACCAGGGGCGAATTGTTAACGTGATAGGCGACGTATATGGCAGGTCGCTCGGTGAAGTCGTCTCGGAATTGCAGAGTAAAATCGAGAAGCTGAAGATTCCACCGGAGGTGCAGATTTATTTTGCCGGACAGGCGGAAGAGCAGAGAGAATCGTTTTTCTGGCTTATCCTTGCCCTGCTGGTCGGCTCGACACTGGTTTATATGGTGATGGCTTCGCAGTTCGAATCACTGCTCGACCCGTTCGTTGTTATGTTTTCGCTTCCTTTTGCGATTACCGGCGCGATTTTAGCGTTATTCATCGGCGGCTTCCATATTAACATTATCGTGTTTCTCGGATTGCTGATGCTGATAGGAATCGTGGTTAATAACGCGATTGTGCTCGTCGATTATATCAATATACTTCGCGAAAGAGGATTGCCTCTGGGCCAGGCCGTGCGACAGGCCGGGCAAACGAGATTAAGGCCCGTTCTTATGACGGCGTTGACGACAATAGTGGCGCTTATGCCGATGGCGTTCGCGCGGGGGCAGGGTTCTGAAATATGGAATCCGCTTGGTTTGACGGTTATGGGCGGCCTGATGTTATCGACGTTAGTGACATTAATTCTCGTACCGACGATGTACAGTGTTTTCGAGATGCGCTTTAAGAAAAATGCTGAGTGAAAGGTATGCCGATGAAGCTGGTTATGATTTGCTATAACGAAGCGATTGACGATGAAATCAGGGAGATGCTCGA
>CAZFHM010000108.1:0-8142 GCA_964518825.1 uncultured Pirellulales bacterium | reverse complement strand
ACCGAGTAATTTTTTTGCGGTTGCGACTACATTGTCGGCTGTAATGCCGAAGTGGATATAGGCGTCTTTGTACGGGGCGCTGACGCCGAATGTACTAATTCCGATGAAAACGCCTTTATCGCCAAGATACTTTTCCCAGCCCAGACCTACGGCGGCTTCGATACCGACGCGGGCCTTGACGTGCGGCGGGATAACGGAATCTTTGTAATCCTGCGGCTGTTTTTCAAATAATTCCCATGACGGCATCGAGACGACCTGTGTCTTTACGCCGTGTACATGGAGCGTTTCGGCAGCGGCCAGGGCGATGTGGACTTCGGAGCCGCTCGATAGTAATAATAAATCGGGATTGTCGGCTGGTTTGACTGCGTAGGCGCCCTTAACGAGATTAGCTGCCGGAGCGTATTTAGTCTGGTCGAGCACGGGCTGGCCCTGGCGGGTGAGCAGTAAAGCGACCGGGCCTTTGCGATATTCGAGGATGAACTTCCAGGCCTGTGCGGTTTCGTTGGCGTCGGCGGGACGAATGACGATGATGTTGGGCACAGCACGAAGTGAAGGTATGTGCTCGATTGGCTGATGTGTCGGGCCGTCTTCGCCCAGGCCGATGCTGTCGTGCGTGAAGACGAAAATGGTTGGGTATCCGCTCATCGCTGCGACGCGGACTGCGGCGCGGGCGTAGTCGCTGAAGACGAAGAACGTTCCGCCGTATGCACGGCACAGGCCGCTGACGGAAATGCCGTTCATAATCGCGCACATTGCGTGCTCGCGGACGCCGTAGCGCATATACCTGCCCTGCCACTGGTCCTTCTGGAAATCAATCACACCCTCGAATCGTGTGTTGTTCGAGGGAGTCAAATCCGCCGAGCCGCCCATAATCAAAGGCATGTGCGGCATCAGCACATTGAGGACGGTACCGGAGGCCTTGCGTGTGGCCATCGGTTTATCAACCGCGAATGTCGGCAGCAGTGAATCGATATCTATGCCGAGTTTGCCTTCGGCGGCGGTATTAAACTGCCGTGCAAGCTCGGGGTTTTGCTTTGCGTAGCTATTGAATTTTCTCTGCCAGCTTTTTTCAGCCTTGATTCCTGCGTCGCGGACTTTCAACATTTGCCGTGCAACTTCGTCCGGGACGTAAAAAGTTTTTTCGCCGTCCCAGCCGAATTTTTGTTTTGTGAGTCTGACTTCCTCTTCGCCGAGCGGTGCGCCGTGTGCTCCTGCCGTATCCTGCTTGTTGGGACTGCCGAAGGCAATGTGAGTGCGAAGCTTGATTATGGTGGGTTTGCCTTTGTAGCGTTTGGCTTTTTTGATTGCCTTTTCGATTGTCTCGAGGTCAGTACCGTCGCCGCCAACGACGATGACGTTCCAGCCGTAGGCTTTGTATCGCATTGCGACGTCTTCGGTGAACGAGAGTTTCGTGTCGCCGTCGATGCTTATATGGTTATCGTCGTAAATAACGATGAGATTATCGAGTCCGAGATGTCCGGCCAGTGACGAAGCTTCGGAAGAAACTCCTTCCTGCAGGTCTCCGTCGCCAGCTATAACGAAAATCTGATAGTCGATAATCGGAAAGCCGTCTTTATTGAAATGGTCGGCGAGGTGCTTTTGAGCGACGGCCATTCCGACTGCATTGGAAATACCCTGGCCGAGCGGGCCGGTAGTGACTTCGATGCCGAGGTCGGGGTCGTATTCGGGATGGCCCGGTGTTTTGCTGTTGAGCTGACGGAAATTTTTTAAATCGTCGAGTGACATGTTGTAGCCGCACAGGTACAGCAGCGAATAGAGCAGCATACTGCCGTGGCCTGCGCTGAGTACGAACCTGTCGCGGTTGTACCATTTCGGATTTGCGGGGTTGTGCTTCATCAACTTTGTCCAGAGCAGGTACGCGGTCGGGGCCATGCCCATAGGCATACCGGGATGGCCGCTTTTGGCCTTTTGGACGCCGTCGACGGCCAGAAATCGAATGGTTTCAATGCAAAGTTTGTCGAGTGCGGGGTTGGAAGCCTGCTGTGCCGTCATCTGTATCTTCCTGTAATAAAAGGAGTTAGTATTCTATTTTCGTTTCGAAATTAAGACGAACAGCATAACGAATCGGGCGATTTTCTGCAAGGATTTTTAACGGCTGGCGTCTTATAGAATAAGGTGGTAAAATCAGGCTAAACAAAACGAGATGAAAGGAGATGTCTATGGAAGCGTTCCTTATGAAAGCGTGCCCGTCTGAAAACTTCGAAGTTGTATTCGGGTTGCTCTTTTTGCTGTTTACATGTTTTATAATATTCCTGGCGGTTGCTCTGAACATTCTTTATGTAATTGCGTTTTGCAAGATATTCCAGAAGGCGGGGTATAACTGGGCGCTGGGCCTGCTGATGCTGGTGCCGTTTGCCAATATCATAATGCTGTTATACCTGGGATTTTCGAAGTGGCCCATTGACAAGGCGAAGCAAACCGGTCCGACAAGCTGAAAGCCGGAGAACAAGAGTAAGAGGGAGCAAGTATTATGAATTCCGAGACAATACGAATAAGTGTCATCGACCCGATTGGTCCGGGAATCGAGCGTGTAAAGCTGATGCTGTTCAGGCCGTTCAACTGGGGCAAGTGGTTCGCGGTGGGTTTTTGCGCGTGGCTTGCGCTGCTCGGCCAGGGCGGATTCAATTTCAGGATTCCGTGGGACAACTGCGGCTCGCGCTGCAATCCGGCCCAGGGTGTGCGCGAAGCCTGTCTGGAAAATGTGGTGCTGGTTGTGTTTATTGGGGCGATGATTCTGGCGGCCTTGATTTGTTTATGGGTGCTGGTGATGTGGCTGAGCAGTCGGGGGCGATTTATGTTTCTCAACTGTGTGGCCCGCAATACAGATAAGATAAAGGCGTCGTGGCGAGAGTTCAAAGCCCAGGCGAACAGCCTGTTTTTGTTTCAGGTTGTCGTGTCGATTTTATTTTTCGTGTCGCTGGCGCCATTTATCGTGGTGATGATGTGGTGCGGGGCGCTGCTTTCGAAAGGTTCGGCGTATGCAAACGCTTTTATTATAACGTGGATGGTGCTTTTAGGGCTTTTGATGATCGCGGCGACAATTGTCTTTTCCATAATAATCAAATTCACTTATGATTTTGTCGTACCCATTATGTACATCCACGGTCTTAGGTGCGTGGAGGCGTGGAGGCGGTTTCGTTCGATACTTTCGGGTAATAAGGGCAAGTTCGCGCTTTATATACTGTTCCAGATAGTGATAGGGCTGGCTATCAGCGCGATTACAATGACGGCTGTTCTGGCGACGTGCTGCTGCGCGGCGTGTATATTCATGATACCGTATATAGGGACGGTGGCGACGCTGCCGCTATGGGTATTCAAGCGTGCGTACTCAGTGTGTTATCTGCGTCAGTACGGAGACGAATTCGACGTATTTGCCGGGCAGGAAACGGACGACAGTAGTGTGAGTTTATTGCCGGCGTAGGATACGGGGCGATTTTGCGAAACTATTTCCGGTTCATCATTTCGACGGCGATTTGAGCGACGCGGCGGGAGGCCTGTTTCTCTGCGAGGGGACGGACAAGCTCAACAAGCTCGCTGCTGATGCGGATGAGCAATTCTTTCTGCGATAAAAGGGCTTCGATTTTTGCCTGTATGGGGTCGATGGAATCGAAGTAAGGCATGAACTCCGGGACGAGCATGTGCCCGGCGAGTATGTTTACAAGAGACAGGTACTTAGTCGTGACGAGCCAGCGGCCCACAAGATGCCACAGCAGCTTGC
The DNA here is from genome assembly GCA_964518825.1 of uncultured Pirellulales bacterium. Taxonomy (GTDB): domain Bacteria; phylum Planctomycetota; class Phycisphaerae; order Sedimentisphaerales; family Anaerobacaceae; genus JBBABK01. The sequence continues at coordinate 4,403 of CAZFHM010000108.1, read as the reverse complement.
TCGACTGGTACATTATGACCATCGGGCAGCCTGCTGCGGCGACCTGGAGGGTTGCGCTGCCGCTGGTGACGATTGAAAAGTCGCCGGCCCTTGCGGTGTCGTAAACCGACCCGATTGCATAGTCGCACGACAATTCCGGCAGCTGCGAAGACTGCAAAGTCTGCCGAACCTTTTCATTGAGCGCGACGACGGTGAATTTCACAGCCGGATACCTTCTGTGAAGATTAATCGCAATCTGCTGCATCGGCGTCCAGAGCGATTGAATCTCTGCGGCGCGTGAGCCGGGCATGATTGCGATTCTGGCGCGGTCGGGGTCGAAGCCGAGATAGTATTTCTTGGTCGGTTCCGAACTTTTATCTTCGAGCAACGGGTTGCCGACAAATTCGACGTCGATGCCGCGTTGAGCAAACCAGCTTTGTTCAAAAGGAAGGATGCAGCAGAGCTTGTCACAATATTTTTCCAGCTTGCCGATGCGCCATGGCGCCCAGGCCCATAATTGCGGTGCGACATAAAAAATGGTCTTCGCCCCAAGGGATTTGGCAGCCTTTGCAATATGAAAATTAAAGGCCGGTGAGTCGCAGACGACAACAAGGTCAACGGGGCTGGTCCTGAGGCAGGCTTTGACTTTTTTTATCAGGCTGTGGAAGTAGAGCACCTGCCAGAAGGCGTTGTATGTCATAGCGGAGCGGTCAACGGTGGTTGCGAGCAGCTCGACGCCGGCATCGGCCATTTTCGGTCCGCCGAGGCCGACGAGCCGGATATCGCCGTTGGCGGCCAGGGCGCGGGCAAGGGCAGCGCAATGCGCGTCGGCGCTGGGCTCGGCGGCACTAAGAAAAACACTGTATTTTCGCTCGTTCTGTGCCATGATGACTGGGGGTTTTTTAATACCATTATTCGGGCCAAAGGGCAATGGTTTTTGCCCAAATTAACTATCGATTTACTCGAAAGGTGCAGTTTTCAGGTCGAACTCAGGCAAAGCTGTAGTATAATACCGAGTCGTTCAGGCGGCAAAGGCAGGATTAAGAGAAGATGCTCGAAGATTGCCAGGTTCTCTGGAGAGTTAACCACGGGGATAAGCAAGCCCTGCGCGAAGTGTACCTGAAGTATAAGGACAGTATGTACACGACGGCACTGGCGCTGCTTAATGATTATTCGGCGGCACAAAACATTCTGCATGACGCGTTTGTTATGTTCGCAAAAGACGCGCCTGGTTTCGGTCTTTACAGGCCGGTGAAGAATTACCTGGCGGAGTGTGTAATCAGCCTATCGCAGGAGATGCTGCGAAGCAAGATGTATAAGGTAGAGGAAGTGCCTCGGACAAGCGGCATCTTTTTGGAAAACGAGGATTCCGCGGACGAAGCCTCACAGCAGCAGAACACGGCTATGGTAATGGAGGCGATGGCGAAAATCCCGCAGCCGCAGAGAGAGGCGGTGGCGCTGCATTTGTACGGAGGATTGAACTTCAGAAAAATCTCGCAGGTGCAGCAGGTGAGTGTAACGACGGCTCAGTCGAGATACAGCTACGGGCTGGAGAAACTGGCGGGTATTCTCGACAGGCAGGTAGAGGCATGAACGGCCATAGTGACATCGAAGAAAAACTGAGAAAGATACAGTGCAGTACGCCTGGTGAAGTCGATGAGCGGATACTGTCCGACGCTACGGCGGAATTCGAACGGTCGGCAAAAGTGCAGGTCGGCAGGTCGCGGCGAATTATCATATGGGGGGTGGTTATAGTCCTGCTTGCGGCGTTAGTTGTGTTTTTAATGCGTCGCGGTGAAGTTAAGCAGGAACGGCCGCAGGTGACATCGAAGCAGGAGGTAATACAACAGTCGGAGCAGCCTGATATTGCGCCGGCGCCAAAACAGCCTGAGACCACACAAGCGGACAAGCCTGTGCGAGAACGAGCGGACGTCAGCCCCGACACATCGGGGCAGGCGAAACTGGCTCATATTTCGTCACTTGCTGCGGCGGGTAACGTTAACGGCCTGACGGCTATATTAGAGACGGATGATTTTGTAAGTAAGATGGCGGCGGTGAAATTCCTCTCGAAGATGTCGGACCCACGGGCGGCGGCGGCTCTTAATGAGCTGGCGGGAAAGCTGGACCCGGATGACCCGGAGGATTATTTACTGGCAGATGCTCTCGGGGTCGAGGACTTCGGTATGCCGGAAGAAGAGCCGCAAGAAGTTAAGACTGAGCAGGAATCTAAAATGGCTGCTGAGCCGAATATACCCGAGGACGAAGAGGAACAGCCGGTCGGGCAGTACGCAACCGGATGGCTGACCGACGTCAACGGCTATACTTTGGAAGGGAAGATTCACGTCGGTCGGAAAGAAGCAGCGACGGATACCAACGGGATGTTTTCGATTGAGCGGCCGAGCTTTGCAGAGTTCATGTCGTCTTTCGGCTATGCGGTAAGCGACGACGGCCAACTGGGAGCGGTCTTTCACTGGAGGCAGGATGAAGACCTTAACGATATAGAGATTGTGTGCATGCCCTTCGCTTCGGCGAGCGGTTCTGTGGTTGACGTCAACGGTCAGCCGGTCAGTGGGTTTCAGATGGAAATCGTTCCGGACGTTAACGAGCAGTTAGAAACCGGCGCTCGGGGCGAATTCAAAGGGCCGTGGGAAATTAAGATAGAGACAGACGGGTCGTTCGAAATCAGCTCGATTCCAGCCGGGTATCCGCTGGTACTGGTCGTCAGCAAGGATGGTTCGAGGGCGCGGATTGCCCTCGATGAGCCTGAGCCGGGCGAGCATTTGCCGCTGGGCGAGGTTGTACTCGAAGCGGTTTTAGAGGAAGATTCCATTCCCGAGGGTGGATAAAGAGAGAAAAATAAGAGCAAAAGTCGCCGTACCGGCGATTGCTAAACATATGCGGGGAAAGATGTTACGGAGTTAAGAGGGTCCTGGTGAAGATTTTTTTTAGAGTCTTTACATTTTCCTTGTAATCTTTACAACTGTAGAGTAGTCTTTTAATATGTAAATTCATTCAAGGAGGTTTTTATGACCAGGAAAGAATACGACCTGACTGAAGCGGAATGGGAAATCATATCGTCGGTGTGGGAGAACGAGCCTTGCGCAGCGCCGAGTATCCAGGAGTCGCTGGAGAAGAAAAAGGGGTGGAGCTACAGCACGGTCAAGACACTGATGGACAGGATGGCGAAAAAGGGCCTGCTTAAAACCGAACGCATCCGCAACCTGATTCTGTACCGCTCGGCCATTACCCGGCCGCAGGCACAGCGAAGAGAGATAATGCGGACGGTAAAACGGGCGTTCGACGGGGCGCTAACTCCGCTGATGCAGTTTTTGCTTGAAAACAATAAACTGTCGACAAAAGAGCTTGAAGAGCTGGAAAAATTAATCAGCCACAAAAAGGCAAAAAAATGAAAACTATACCCTATACGCTATACGCTAAGTAATTGAGAGGAAGTGTTATGAATAACTTAACTGAGATTTTGAATTCGGGGGGTGAGAAATTTGTCGACTTTGCCGTGCCGATGCTAATTCAATCGAGTGTTCTGATTGTGATACTGCTGGCGGTGGATTTACTGCTTCGAAAGAAGGTGCGAGCGACTTTCCGATACTGGCTGTGGATGCTGGTGTTAGTGAAACTGGTTTTGCCTCCGACTCTTACGTCACCGGTAAGTTTCGGAGGGATATTCGGCGACAAGATTACACCGGCAAGGTTCGAGTCCGTTGCCGTTTTTGAACCGACTACCCCCGAAGCACCGACCGAAACGTCGATGCCAACAGCGATTGATACCGTTGGTGCAGAAATTTTGGCAACAAAGCGGTCGCAAGCGTTTGTCGGGACGGCCATTTCAGAAACAGATATCGCAAGCAAAGCCGAGGCCGGTGCGCTTAGCTGGCAGGCGATTGTTCTGGTGGTATGGGCCGGTGCGGCGGCAGCGATGGTGCTGCTTGTGGTCCAGCGGGTGTTTTTCGTGCTGGGGTTAATCCGGCAGGCGCAGCCTGCGCCTGGGTTGTTGACGGAGACGCTGGAATTCTGTCGCAAGAGGATGGGCGTGAATTTACCAATCAGGCTGAAGGTTTCAGCTAATGCGACGAGTCCGGCGGTGTGCGGTCTTGTTCGGCCTGTTGTACTCGTGCCGCAGGACATAGGGCCGAGCCTCGGGGTGGGACATTTGCGGCCTGTGCTGATGCATGAGCTGGGGCATATAAAGCGAGGTGATTTGTGGGTGAACTTGGCGCAGACGGTCCTGCAGATAATTTACTTTTATAATCCGCTGCTGTGGCTGGCCAACGCAGTGATACGTCGGATTCGCGAGCAGGCGGTCGATGAGATGGTGCAGGTGGCGATGGGTGAAAAGGCGCAGGAGTATCCTGAAACTTTGCTGAATGTTGCCAGGCTGGCGTTTACCCGCCCCGCCCTGGCACTGC
>CAZFHM010000107.1:0-8196 GCA_964518825.1 uncultured Pirellulales bacterium | reverse complement strand
GCGTCGGCCTCTTCGTCGGTGAACGGCCGAGGGTCAATCACTTCGAGCTGCACCATTCCATTTGCCTGCGAGACGTACTCGTTCAGCAGGGACTCGACGAAGGACGCGTAGTTGTTAAAGAATCGAATCTGGTCGGGGCCTTTCATTGCGGCGGTCCTGGTGTAATAAAGCTTCATCTTAATCGGCTGATTGAGCCTGGCGAGGATGGCCTTTGTGCCGTCCGACAGTGAATAGAGTTTTTTGTCCGTAGCGTCGAGGCGTACGTTCTTGAACAGGTCCTGTGTGATGCTGATTGCAGAGAATACGATTATACCTATGAATATGACGGCGATGATGGTTTTGAGCGTTCTTTTCATTATGCGGTCTTCCTTTCGTCAAGAACAACCATGCACGCGATGACCCAGCCGAATATGAGCAGGGCGAAGTATAAGATGTCACTTAGCTGGAGCAGGCCTTTCTGGATGGATTCGAAATGCCCGAGCAGCGACATGCCCTCAATCACCGAGAGCATCCCGCGCGGCAGGAAGTCGGATAAGTAGTCGAGGGTGGATGGCATCGATAAGAAGTACAGCAGGAATATCGCGGCGAAGGTGAGAATGGCGCTGATAATCTGGTTTCTTGTCAGCGCGGAGAAGAAGCAGCCCACGGCCAGGAATGCGCCGGCCATGAGCAAAGCGCCGAGATAGCCGCAGAGCATTACGCCGATGTCGGGTGAGCCGAGGTAAATGACGGTCAGGGGCATCGTGACGGTCAGCAGCAGTGCGATAAACAAAAACAGCCATGCTGCGAAGAATTTTCCCAGTACGGCCTGTGGCACGGTGATGGGCAGTGAAAAGAGCAGCTCGATGGAACCGCTTTTTCTTTCTTCGGACCATAGTCGCATGGCGATACAGGAGGCCATGGCGCCCAGAAGCAAAGGCATGCCGCGAAAGAACAATCGCAGGTCGGCCTGCCTGAGCTCATAGAAATCGTTCTGGAACGGCTGGTAGCCCGCTATGAAAAGAAAGATGACCAGGAATACATAGGCGATAGGAGTCGTGAAATATCCTTTGAACTCCCTTTTGAACACGGCTGTAAATGCGTTCATTTGGAAAAACTCCCTTTAGCAATATCGTCACGCGCTCTTTTTGGTAGTGATTTTTCTGAATACCTCGTCGAGTCCGCAGTTGTACTCGGCTTTGAGTTTTTCTGGTGTGGAGTCGACGAGAATATTACCTTTGGCGATTATTATGGTACGTGTGCAGACGGCTTCGACCTCTTCGAGGATGTGCGTCGAGATGACGGTGCACTTGTCTTTGGCCATGCTTGTAATCAGGCGGCGTACTTCGTGCTTCTGGTTTGGGTCGAGGCCGTCGGTCGGCTCGTCGAGAATCAGGACGGGCGGGTCGTGGATAAGTGCCTGTGCCAGGCTGACCCTTCGGCAATATCCCTTCGAGAGTGTTTCGATGGTCTGATGATATACCGATTCGATAGAGCACATCGAGACTATTCGGTCGAGCGCTTTTTTGCGGTCCTTGCCTTTGATGTTCCTGGCGTCGCAGATGAAGTTGAGGAATGCGCCGACGGTCATTTCGCCGTAGGCCGGTGCGTTCTCGGCGAGGTAGCCGACGCATCGCCTGACGGCGATGTGTTGAGTGTTTATATCGTGGCCGCAGACGGCGGCGGTGCCGGAATCGGGCCGGAGAAAACATGTGAGCATCCGCATGGCGGTGGTTTTGCCGGCGCCGTTGGGCCCCAGAAAGCCGAGGACCTGGCCTTTTTCGACGTCGAATGAGATAGAATCGACGGCGACGATGGGCCCGAACGTTCGACGAAGCTGCTTTACGTTAATCATATCAGCCTCCACATAAAAACGCATATTTGTTCTCAGGGAGGACACCCCAAGTATCCTAATCTTCAGGAACAAAGCATTATAGTAATTGTTTTTTTGGGGTCAAGTCCAGCGGGGCGCAAAAAAGTGACCCTTGGTTGGGGGGCCAAGGGTCAGGATTGAGGGATTGAAAATCTGGGGTAAGGAGCCAGTAGTTGGTATTGATTATGATAACGTTTTCATATTCTGTCCGAAACTTGTTATCGAGCCGGCTGCTCACACTTGTTGCCGGTAAGGGCCGCGAGAATTTCATCCTTGTCTTCGGCGAATTCGAATATGCCGTCGAAGCAGGTAACGTTGAAGATGTCTTTTGTAATCGCTGAGAGGTTTACAAAGATAAGCCTTCTGCCGGCCTCGACAACCATTTCTCGGACCTTGAGGAAGCCGGAAAGCGTCAGGGACGTCATAATATCGACGTTGGCAAAGTCGATTACCACGTCGCAGTCGGCATCGCAGCTGAGGATTTCCATGAGCGTATCGAGCTCGGTCCGGATATGGGGTTCCGTCGGCAGCTCAGCTATAATTATGCCTTGTGAGAAGTTGCAAATCGCCATTTGTCTCTCCTTGCCGTTTTTCGAGCCTTTTAGTCCCAATTGCAGGCGTGTATATCGGCAGCAATCAGGCGGGGGTTGAGCGGAATTGGGCGCCAAATTCAAAAATTTTATGTACTTTGGATAGTATGAGTAGGGAAATGGGAAATTCAGCCCGGATACAGGAAAAAGTGGAATTTTACGCGTTAAAGGTTAAAATCAGGCAAGCGGCATATAGTCTTATATTTTCCACTTTTTAGGCAGGGATTCAGCTTCGTGTTTTTGATTATACCTTACTGGGTGGATGTTCCTTACGACCGCAGGCCTTTTGCGAACTGGCTGATACTCGGGCTGATATTGGCGGTTTTCTGTCAGGAGATAGCTGTTTCAGCCAAGTACAGCTCTTCAATAGAACTTCAAATACGGCAGCGAATCGAAAAGTCGCAGAATGACCCGGAAGGTTCCGGCCGGCAGCAGGGCGGCAATGATAAAATCGAGCTCGAACACCCGTTGAATTCATGGGTACTTCACGGCTGGAATATTAAGGGGCTGATTGGGCATATGTGGCTTCACGGCAATTATTTTCATATCAGCAGTCTTTTGGGTCTTAATAGTCTTCTGCATGTTTTTGGGAATATGTGGTTTTTGTGGCTGTTCGGCAACGCGGTCTGTGCCAAGGTCGGGAATAAATGGTTCCCTGTGATGTACCTCGGGTTCGGGTTCACGGCGGCGGTGACCCATCTGCTGTTCGAGGGGACTCCTGCTCTGGGGGCCAGCGGCGCGATAAACGGTGTTGTAGGGATGTTTCTTGTTTTCTTCCCGGAAAACGATACGAGCGCTGTATTTAGCTTATTTTTGATTTATTGGAGACGATTCAGCTTATCAAGCTACTGGCTCATATTATTTTGGTTTGTATTTGATATCTGGGGAGCAATGACAGGGACAGAGAATGTGGCCTACTTTGCTCATCTGGGCGGCTTTGCGGCCGGTGTTGTCCTGGCGGTATTTTTGCTCGAGCGTAAATGGGTGACGATGGAGGACCATGAAAAATCTTTGCTGCAGCTTGTCGGTCTGCACAAAAAAGAATCCATGTCCGACAGGGAATATCTGGACCCGAACTTTGCGTACTTACAGGAGCAGGCCCAGGCAGCGGCGGCGACTGCTCCGGGCAGCGATGTTGCACCTTCTCTTACGGCGGACCCTGTGCCGTTGCCGGAAGTTTCTACAGAGCCGCCGCCTGTAATGCAGGAGCCGGCGGAGGTTTCGGTACAGCCGCTTCTCGAAGTTCAGCAGGGATTTGTTAAGGTGTTCTGCTCGTGCGGCAAGAAGGTGAAGTTCCCCGCGAAATACGCCGGCAGGACAGGTCGCTGCCCGCAGTGCGGCAGGGCGATTGCGATTGCGGAGACGAGCGAAAGTTCTGCGACAGAATCAGCTATGCAAAGCGGCGGCGAAGATGGTATGATTCGATTTAGCTGTAAGTGCGGCAGGAAAATCAAGGTGCCGGGCAAGTACTCGGGCAAGGTCGGTAAATGCCCGCAGTGCCATGAGAAAATAATAATACCTTAAATATAGAAGGGTTCAGCGATGTCGGAAGTACCGCCGGTTCTGTTATCAGCCATAGTTTGCGACAGGGTAATTTTTGACAGGCTTACCGGGATGCCGAGCCTGATTAATATATTGCAGGCGCTCAACTCGCCGAAGTTTCCCGTGCGCAGTGCCCAGCTTGTCTTCTTCTGCGAATTGACCAACGGCCACGGCAAGACTCAGACGAAGGTCCGTTTGGTTGATGTGGAAAAAGATGAACAGGTGGTATTTGAAAAATCGGGGATAGTTGAGTTTAAGGATGTAAAGCACGTACTGTCACTTGCAGTTGCGCTGCAGGGACTGGTCTTTGAGCATTCCGGAGAGTACAGATTTCAGCTCTTTGCCGGTGAGCATTTACTCGGGGAGAGAAAGGTGCTTTGCAGGCAGGTTACTATCCATCCGCCACAGGACCGGGGCGGACCGGCCACTATCTGAAATGATACGGCAATTCTATAGGTGCACCAGGCGGAGTTTGGTGCAGCTTGACATGCCCCCATTGCGGGCGTATTATTTGTTTAAACGTAAATATTTGGAGCTTTGAACATGGCCAAAAAGAGCTGGGAGAAGCGGCTTGGCGGTAAACCGGATGAACGAATGGTCGATTTTGTCGAATCGCTCAGCGTCGATGAGCGTCTGTACAAATACGATATCGTCGGCTCGATTGCACATTCTCAGATGCTGGCGGATAACGGACTGCTCACAAAGGACGAATTCAATCAGATTAAGACGGCGCTGCTGGAGATAGCGGAACAAATCGAAGCAGGCAAGTTCAAATTCGATAAGACCTGCGAAGATATACATATGGCGATTGAAGCAGCGTTAATAAAAAAGACGGGCAAGGCAGGAGAAAAGCTGCATACCGGCCGGAGCCGAAACGACCAGGTGGCGACCGATATACGCTTATGGCTGCGCGACCAGATAGAAATACTGCAGGATAAGATAACCGAATTGCAGAAGGCATTTGTCGGTCAGGCCGGGAAATACGTTAAAGACGTTATGCCGGCGTACACACATCTGCAGCGGGCACAGCCGATTTCGATAGCGGCGTATCTGCTCAGTTTTGTCGAGCAGTTCGAGCGCGACTTTGTTCGATTAAGCAACTGCCGTCGCCTGCTCGATGTCAATCCGTTAGGTAGTGGGGCCGTTGCCGGTTCGACATTGAAACTCGACCGGGATAATACAGCGAAGCAATTGGGTTTTGCCGGTCTTAGCCGTAACAGTCTCGATGCGGTCAGCGACCGTGACTTTGCCGCAGAGTTTATCTTCGACTGCGCGCTGATTGCTGCGCATCTGTCAAAGCTGGCCGAGGATTTGATTATCTACTCATCGAATGAGTTCGGATTTGTGCAGGTCGCAGACAGCTTCTGCACCAGCTCGAGTATGATGCCGCAGAAGAAAAACCCGGATGCACTGGAGCTGATACGCGGCAAGTGCGGGGCGGTGTACGGTTCGCTTGTTGCGATACTGACAATACTCAAAGCCCAGCCGAGCGGTTACAACCGGGACCTGCAGGAGGACAAGGTACATATATTTACTGCGAGCGATACGGTCGAGGCGTCGGTCGATATGGCCGCGGCGATTGTCGGTAATATGAAGTTCGACACGGAGAAAATCTCAGCCGGTCTGGATGCAGGCTATATGGACGCGACGGCATTAGCGGAGTACCTGGTAACAAAGGGCGTTGCGTTTCGACTGGCCCACGGGATTGTCGGGCAATTAGTGGCGCAGTGCGAAGAGAATAACAAGCCGCTGGGCAAGCTCAGCCTTGGCGAATTAAAATCGGCCTGCGATGTAATAGACAAAGATGTTTATGATTGTCTGGGAGCTGTGAAGGTGGCGGGCAAATATGTTACGCAAGGCTCTGCCGGTCTAAAGCAATCCAAACAGCAGGTCGAATTCTGGAAGAAAGAGCTGGCGGGCCGATGAGTTCGGGCGAAGACGGAATCACCGCGTGGTTTGCCAAGCAAAGTGAGCTTCCCGCAGAGAAATTTCCCATAGGTATCGGCGACGATATGGCCGAGGTTGTATTGGGCGACGGGACAAGTGTCCTGATTACAACGGATATGCTGATCGAGGGTGTGCACTTCGACTTGAACAGCACAACAATCGAACAGGCCGGTTATAAATCTATGGCCGTCAGTCTTAGTGATTGTGCTGCTATGGCGACGATACCTGTAGCGGCGGTGGTCGCGGCAGCCTTGCCAAAGGATTTCGGACAGTCCGAGCTGAAGGAGTTGCACGCCGGGATTCGCAGGGCAGGCGACAAGTACGGCTGTTTTCTGGTCGGGGGCGATATAACGAGTTGGCCGGGAAAAGACAAGCTGGTAATCTGTGCAGCGATGCTCAGCAGACGAGCAAAGAACAAACCGGTAAGGCGCAGCGGCGCAAAAGTCGGCGATGTTATCTGTGTAACCGGTACGCTCGGCGGGTCGAGATTCGGTAAGCATCTGGAATTCGAGCCGCGGGTGAGCGAAGCACTTCGGCTGGCTGAGCTGGCTGAGATTAACTCTATGATTGATATAAGCGACGGCCTTAGCAGCGACCTTAACCGTATATGCAGTCAGTCGAAGGCCGGAGCTATTGTCGAGGCGCAGAAGATTCCTATTTCAGAAGCTGCAAAGAAATGCGATGACCCGTTTGCGTCTGTTTTGAATGACGGCGAGGATTTCGAATTGCTGTTTACACTTTCAGCGGATGAATTTAAAAAGCTGCGGACTCGATGGGATATGGATTTGGGAATAACAGAAATCGGCACAATCACACAAAATTCCGGAATGCTTATCAAAATGCCTGACGGGACGGTTAGTGAATTGAGGCCTTTAGGCTATGACCATTTGAGCGAGTAATAAATCGGTAATGGAATTCGAATTTATTTCCAAATCGGCGCAGGAGACGATAGAGTTCGGAAAGAAACTGGGCGAACGTCTGCAGGGTTCGGAGATAATAGGTTTAGTCGGGCCTTTGGGAAGCGGCAAGACGCACCTTATAAAAGGAATAGCGGCGGGGGCCGGAGCAGAGCAGGCACAAAGAAACGTCAACAGCCCGACCTTCGTAATCGTCAATGAATATCAGGGCCGTTTTAGTATATATCATATCGACGCGTACAGGCTGAATTCCACGGCTGAATTTGAGATGCTCGGCTTCGATGATTACTGCAGGCCGGACTGTGTTGTGCTTATAGAGTGGGCCGATAAAATCATACCGGCCCTGGATGGGGTGAATTTAATTAGAATCGAACTTTCACATCTTGCCCCGGTCGAAAGGGCGATAAACATCTCCAATGCACCACAATATCTTCTGAAAGGCCTTTGATTATAAGGTCTGTTTGTTAGCACAGGTTTATTTCTTATATTTTCCATGGAAGCATCAATTGCCTTTGGAGCGCGCAAAGAATGAGTTTTTCGGACTTGAGTTTGAAACCTGAATCTTCAGTTAGATATCAAGTCGATAATTTGCGAAGTGTCTGCGGAAAAATTCAAGATTATTTTGGAGGGCCATACAGGATTAGTAAAGGGATTGGTGAGGATTAAGTCCCGCCTCTGTAGGGACGATAGTAGAAAAAGCAGTGGTTACGTTTCGGTTAAGTCAAAAACAGGACAACAATTTTAAGGGGTGAAATGATGAAGGCTAAAAGAGGATTTACACTGGTCGAAATTCTGATAGTGGTGGTGATTCTCGGTATCCTTGCGGCTATAGTTATTCCGCAGTTTACCGGCGCCAGCACCGAGGCCAAGCTCAGCAGTCTGGTTAGTGACCTGCAGACCATACGGTCACAAATCGAGCTGTACAAGCTGCAGCACAACGAGCAACTTCCCGGTGCGGCGGCTTCCGGCGAGTCATTTGAGGAAGCTCTGACAGAACAAACTACTGTCGATGGCGCGCTCTTTGTCGAAGGCAGCGGCGATAAGGCCTATGGCCCGTATATGCAGAAGCTGCCGACAAATCAGTTTGTCGATCTTGCAACGGTCAACGTTGCTCTGGGTGCCGCACCTTTAGGCAACGACGATTGGGGCTGGGCGTTCAACTTGACTACCGGTGAATTTTATCCGAATTACGTCGATGCCGATGGCGACGGCGCGTCTGACGAAGGCGACGCAGACGAGAGTACTTACTAAGCAAAAGACCTGCTTAGCAGAAAATACTTAGAACAGAATGTGGGCTGAGCAGTTTGCCAAAAGCTGCTCAGCCTTTTTTGAGATTAGCCGGGAGGCG
>CAZFHM010000106.1:0-8358 GCA_964518825.1 uncultured Pirellulales bacterium | reverse complement strand
GTCATTTGGCCGTGCTCGAATCGCAATCGACGAACACAGTTGCTAAGTTCATTTTCAGGCATTGCTTTTCCCGAACAAATACAAAATCAAAACCGCTGCCGAATAGACTATCGCAGCAGCGATAGATATGACGAACAAAATCAGCGTCAAAAGCCATACGCCTATACTGCCTCCCATTCCTACGGCAATCCTCAAAGTAACAAGCATCGCTGCCAACAATATCATTACCGAAATGAATGACGCGAATAACGCCTTGAGCTTGATTAATTTGTCGCGCTCGTCGGTAATAACTTCACGCGGACTCTGCTTTCGCAAGACGTATAACAGGCCCAGCACGTTCGTAATTGCTATAGTTGCCAACATAAAGTATGTGATGTAAACGATGTCCTTTTTGAATATCAGCCTGGCTGCAAGAATTAACAGTACAAAGACCAATGTCACCGTGAAAAATATAAGACTGCACATTGCCTCTTTCTGTGTTCTATTCATTTTGATTTCCTCCGCGGCCGTATTGAACAAGAATCGCCACCGAATAGAAAAAGTAGTGAGCTATTCCGGCGACCATAAAAATCATCGGCAGCCAGATTATCTGGACCGTCGCGTGCGGGCCATAGACGAAGAAGGGAACCATGCACGCCAATCCGACCAGAAGGTACGCCGCTGTAAACCCCGCCAAAGCCGAGCGATGTTCAATAGCCTTGTCACGTTCGTCGCTGGTGACACGGCCTTTGTCTTTTTTGAAAAACAGCGGCGCAAGTCCGCCGATACCGGCGATTCCCAGAAATGCAAATCCCGCAGATACTTTGGGCATACCGACTCTGGCGTAAAGAGCGGAGACCGCAACAGCGGACAAAATTACCGCAAGCGATATCGCAATAACAAAAACCCACGCGATTTTCTGCATTCGTTTCATTGTCCTTTCCTTTCAACCTCACAGGCTGACATTCATTTATACCCGCTCCCAATGTAAAGCAAACTTTACATTTTGTCAAGTAGATTTGACATTTTTTTACAGGATTTTTTGCTCTTTTCTTGGCCGCGGGTTCCGCAGAGTGCGCAGATGTGCTTGTCACATATAAACTTAAGTAAGCCCGTCGCGTATTAAGCAGGGTTTTGGTTGATATTTCGTGGCTTTTTTGTATAATTCTGTATGTGCGAAATGGAGGCCAAATTCGGAGGTAGTAAAATGAAAAAGCTGGCGATTCTCATAATCCTTTGCAATCTTTCCCTTAGTGCTTACGCAAAATATTCCGGCGGCACCGGCGAAACTGGCAATCCATATCTGATAGCCACATCTGAAGACTTAGATGCTGTCGGTGATAATACCAATGACTGGGACAAACACTTTCTTTTGACCGCGGATATAAACATGGCCGGTTATATCTATACCACCGCGGTTATCGCATATGAAATAACAAACAACAGAACTTACGTTTTCGAAGGCATACCGTTCACTGGTGTTTTCGATGGTAATAATCATACGATTTCTGCGCTCGTTATAAATGGTAATGAATACTTAGGCCTATTCGGGCAAATCAATCCAGGCGGTAATGTAAAAAACCTTAAAATAGAAGATTCAACTATTTTTGGCGATAATACGCTCGGCTTACTTTGCGGAAAAAACAACGCAGGCTTTATCAGCAGGTGCTATGCAACAGGCTCTGTAACAGGTCACTGGGCTATAGGAGGTCTTATTGGCATAAATCGATATGGGTCAATTTTAGATTCTCACTCAACAGTACAAGTTTTAGGAATAGATGAAACCGGTGGATTAGTAGGAGCGAATATAACAGGGATGATCTCGAACTGCTATTCAACGGGTTTAGTAAATGGAGGACAATATGGTTACGAAATTGGAGGTTTGGTTGGTGGAAATTGGGAAGATTCTACAATTTCACAATGTTATTCTATCGGAGCAGTTATAGGAGACGAGCTGGTGGGTGGGGTTGTAGGGTATAATAAGGATACTATTTTGAACTGCTATGCAACCGGGCCAGTTACAGGTAACACTGGTAGTACTGGTGGATTGGCGGGTGGAAATTGGGGTACAGTTTACAATTGTTATGCTACAGGGGCAGTTAATGTAGACACACATATTGGTGGGGGCTTGATAGGATTTTGTTGCTGGGAACACGATATTGTTACGGGTTCCTTCTGGGATATTGAAACAAGTGAAATATCTACCAGTAATGGCGGCACAGGCAAGACAACAATTGAAATGCAGACTAAATCCACCTTCACTGGCGCAGGCTGGGATTTTAACTCACCCGTCTGGAAGATATGTGATGGTTTGCATCCACCAAAATTGTGGTGGGAAGATAGTGTTCCAATAGCCGTCGCAGGGCCGAATCAGGTTGTATACGTTTGTGCTGATGACGAGCTTGCAGATGTCACGCTCGATGGGTCGGGTTCCTGTGATGCCGACGGTGACGAGCTTGATTACTACTGGTCGTGGATTGTCGACAGTAACGTCTTCGAGGCAAACGGCGTATCGCCAACAGTACAGCTTCCTGTCGGTGAATATGAAATAGAACTCGTCGTCGATGACGGCGTCGATGAATCAGAACCCAACTATTGCACTGTCACCGTCGTTGAGCCGCTGCACGCAAAGCTATCCTGCAGGCCGTGGATGCTCAATACGCA
Organism: uncultured Pirellulales bacterium; assembly: GCA_964518825.1. Classification (GTDB taxonomy): domain Bacteria; phylum Planctomycetota; class Phycisphaerae; order Sedimentisphaerales; family Anaerobacaceae; genus JBBABK01. Next base: position 5,715 of record CAZFHM010000106.1, on the reverse strand, counting down.
GAGCCGACGGGGAATCATAACCGCTATTGTTTACATGCCGGCGGGAATCACCCCGGATGACATCGACGCGAACGAGCCGTTAGTATTTATCTGCGACAGCGGCCAAGTCGAATCAACAAGACAATTCGTATTCGAGCGGCACAAACGCGGCCGGCCCTGCACGTGGGTGATGGCCTCATTTAATAAAGACGATTGCATGGACTATTTGTCAGAGGGCGTCAACCGGATTAAAGTCGCAGGCCGGCTGAATAGCGGCCGATGCTATTATGGCAACAGCAGTATTTATGTCTTTAAGCCAAGACCTTTCAGGCGCCTGTGGAAGTTCCAAAAATAGTACCGCCTTCGCTCGTCAGCAAATCGAAAGACCGTCCTCGATGCTATATTTAGCATTTAAGTATTTTAGCAACTACTTAAATCCTCTTTCTTAGCTTTAGCGCTTTAGCTCTCGGAGTGTTATTCGGTAACAGGTAGTTTTCAGGTGACTTGATTTTCGGTCATCCCGATGCGTCGGGATTCGAATTCGAGCATTTTTCTTTTCAGCCTGGTTCCCCCGGGTCCGCTGTAGCCGCCGATTTGGCCGTCACTGCGAATGACCCTGTGGCAGGGAATAATCAGCGGCAGTGGGTTGCGGGCCAAGGCGCCGCCGACCGCGCGTATCGCTTCAGGACAGCCGGCTTTTTGGGCTAATTGAGCGTAAGTGATGGTCCGGCCCGGTTTTATCTTTCGACAGGTGCGCAAGACAGCAGCAATAAACGGGCTCATTTTACGCAAATTGACCCTGACATCGGAAAAATCGTCGGCATAAATACCTTTATAGTAAGCCCTTATGCGCTGCTGCAACTGCGAGAAATACCCTGCATCGAAAACCGCCGGGCCGAGGTCAGCCAGCAGGTTCTGCACAACGCGGTTGCAGTCAGCCAGCGGCAGGTGGGTTCGGATGAGCGTAGAGTCTGTGCCAAGCAAACCGAAATGGCCCCAGGCAGTACTGAAAACGACGTATTTGACTTGCATGACAACTATTTTAACCACGAATGAACACTGATATATTGACTATGGGTAGAATTCTTGGTAATAATAACGGTTTTCTCATAATCCAGGGCCGCTTCTAAAAGGCCGTGACGGAACGAATCAATATGACTCTCGAAAAGCACAGAGACCGAATAGACCAGATAGACCTTGAGCTTGTCAAGCTGCTCAACGAGCGTGCGCATGTAGTAATCGAGATAGGCAAACTGAAGAACAAGGCCGGCGGCCAGATATATGCACCCGACCGTGAAAAAGAAGTTCTCGAAAAAATCAAGGCTGTCAACGCCGGGCCTTTGCCGGACCGGACGCTTGTCGCAATCTGGCGGGAATTGATGAGCGGCTCGTTCGCACTGGAAAGGCCTTTGCGTATCGGATATCTCGGACCGCAGGGCAGCTTCAGTCACAACGCGGCGATGCTGAAATTCGGGCAGAGCGTCGAGTACGAACCGCTGACCGACATAAGAAGCATATTCGCAGAGGTAAGCAAGGGGCATTGCGACCTCGGATTAGTGCCGATTGAAAACACGACCGGCGGCGGTGTTATCGAAACATTGGACGCCTTTACGGAATCCGACGTCAAAATCTGCGCCGAGGTTTTGATGGCGATTCATCACAACCTGATGGCGAACTGTCCTTTAGAGACAATCGAAAAGATTTATTCCAGGCCGGAGGTCTTCGCACAGTGCCGTAACTGGCTCAGCGCGACATTCAAGGAGGCAAAGACGATTCCCGTCGCTTCGACCGCCAAGGCCGCACAGATGGCATCCGAGGAAAAAGGCACAGCGGCCATCGGCTCGGCAATCGCCGCGGAGCTGTACGGGCTGAAGATTGTCTGTGAGAATATCGAGGACATAACCAATAACATCACCCGGTTTTTCACTATCAGCAAGGAAGACTGCAGGCGCACGGGTGAGGACAAGACGGCGATATTGTTCAGCACCGCTCATAAGGCCGGTGCGCTGGCTGATGTGCTCGATGTATTCAAGCAGCACCAGATAAACCTGACGAATATCGAATCAAGGCCGAGCAAAAAACGCGAATGGGAATACTATTTCTTCATGGATTTTCTCGGGCACAGGAGCGACCAGAACGTTATTACAGGCCTCGAAGAAGCTCGCCAGCACTGTTTGCAATTATCGATACTGGGCAGCTTCCCAAGGGCAAAAGAAATGCTTTAGAAAATGGTTAATTGGTTAGTGGTTAATTAGTTAATTGGTGAGCCGCTGTTATGTCAATTAACCACTAACAAATTAACCAATTAACAAGATAAGGAGATACTGATGAGAAAGCCGTTTATCGCGGGCAACTGGAAGATGAATACCGACTCTCACAGCGGGCCAGCACTGGTCAAGGCCCTTGCTGCGGGGCTGGCTAATATTGATAGGGGCAAGGTTGACGTCGCGGTGATTCCGCCGTTTGTGTATCTGGCACAGGTTGTCAACGCAGCGAGGGCTTCAGGAATTTCTGTTGGCTCGCAGGATATATACTTCGAACAGAAGGGCGCCTTTACGGGTGAAATCAGCTCGAATATGATTAAAGACGTCGGCTGTAATTACTGCCTGTGCGGCCATTCGGAGCGACGTCACGTCATAGGCGAGGGCGACGAATTGATAAACAAAAAGGTTCATGCTGCTATAAACGGAGGGCTTTTACCGATACTATGTGTAGGCGAGCTGCTCGAAGAGCGCCAGGCCGGCAAAACCGAAGAGGTCGTCGAGCGGCACATAAGAAAAGGCATGGCGGGACTGAACGCTGAAAAGGCTGAGGCTGTGACATTAGCGTACGAGCCGGTCTGGGCAATCGGAACGGGCAAGACTGCAACTCCGCAACAGGCCCAGGAAGTGCACGCGATGATTAGAGGGCTGATTGCCGAGCTTTACGACAAGAGCTTTGCCGATGATATGCGGATTCAGTACGGCGGTTCGGTCAAGCCGGACAACGCAGCGGAGCTGATGCAAAAGGAAGATATAGACGGGCTGCTGGTAGGCGGCGCGAGCTTAAAGGCCGACGACTTCCTGGCCATAATAAAGGCGTCGATTCCGGCTTAGTTCGCCGGGCGATGTGTAATTGCCAAGTAAATTGTTGAGGAATTAAGGCTATGGATTTATTGCTTTTGAAAGTGTCCTTAGTAATGCACATTGTCTCCGTGTTGTGGGTGCTCTGTGCCGTAATCCTGGTACTGGTAGTGCTTATACAGAAAGGCAGGGGCGGCGGTCTCAGCGGAGCGTTCGGCGGAGGTATGGCCAGTGGAATCCTGGGGACCAAGACCGGTGATTTTCTTACCTGGGTCACCGTCAGCCTGGTCGGAGCATTTCTGCTGCTTACAATCACCATGGCCAAATTCTACAGGCCTACTGCGATAGGTACGATGATGGAAGAACCGGCCGTGCAGACTCAGCCCCTCGAACAGCCGGCGGAACTGCCGGATATGAGCCCCGAACCTGTCGGGGAGCCGAACCAGGGCTGATTAAACAAATAGGCAGGCTGATATTAGCGTAATTCCTTTTGGCGGGACTTTTAGCAATGATTAACAGTATGACCGGATACGGCGACGCAGAGGGGCAGCTCGAGGGCGTTACTTACATCGTAGAGATTAAAGGCGTCAACAACCGGTACTTCAAGCCGAAGATAAAGCTGCCGGAGACGGTCGCTTTTCTCGAAGGGCAGGTCTATGAGCTGCTGCGACGAAACATCATGCGCGGCTCGGTCGATTATGTGCTCCGACTGAAGAACGCCTCGGCGGATATGCTCTTCGAAATAAACGTTAACGCACTGAAGGTCTACCTGAACAAGCTTAAAGAGGTGACTTCTTCGACCGGTGTAAATACTCCTATGGACGTCGGCGGACTTCTGTCGCTGCCGGGTATTCTCGAACCGATGTCGCCCGACGAGCAAAAATCCAAACGCGTCGAGCAGTTCGTAATTGAGCTCAGCAGCAAGGCAATCGAAGACTTCAGGCAGATGCGGCGAGCCGAGGGCGCAGAGCTGGAAGCGGACCTGGTCAAAAACTGCGCCGAAATAAAGCAGCATCTCGAAAAGATATGCCGCAGAAAAGATTCGGTCCTGCAGCAGTATCACGACAGACTCAGGTCACGCGTCGATGAGCTGATGTCAGGGGTGAATATCAAGCTCGACCCCGATACTCTTTCGCGTGAAATAGCGGTCTTCGCCGAGCGGTGTGATATATCCGAAGAGATTACGCGGCTCGAATCACACCTCAAGCAGTTCGAGGATAACTGCAAAACGGATGGTCAGGCAGGACGAAGACTGGACTTCCTCGGGCAGGAGATGCTCCGGGAAGCCAACACCATCGCCAGCAAGGCCGCTGACGTAGAAATCGCACACTGCGTTGTGGATATCAAGTGCTGCATCGACCGGCTCAAAGAACAGGTTCAAAACGTCGAATAGGCTATGAGCAATCAGCAGAACGGAAAACTCGTGATTATCAGCGGGCCCAGCGGCGTGGGCAAAAGTACTATTTCGCGGCGGCTCGTAAAAGACTACGCCAACGTCTGCCTGAGCATCTCGGCCACGACCCGGCCGAAAGCGGAAGCGGAAGTTGACGGACGCGATTATTACTTCATCGGTCCCGACGAATTCAAAAAGCGCATCGGGCAGGGATTGTTTCTCGAACACGCCGAGGTCTTCGGATATATGTACGGTACGCTGAAAGACAAGGTCGACCAGACCCTGGCCGAGGGCAAAACCGTCATTCTCGAAATCGACGTCCAGGGCGCACGGCAGGTAAAAGAGAAGTACCCCGACGCGAAGATGGTATTTATTCTGCCGCCTACCCACAGGGACCTCATCGAGCGAATGAACGGCAGGGGAAGAGACGACGCCGAAGCCGCTAAAATCAGGCTGGAAGACGCAGATAGTGAAATTGCCGCTGCGTGGCGGCATTACAATAATATGGTCATAAACGACGACCTCGCTACGGCAGTGAGTGAAGTCGCACAGATTGCCGGATTAACTAAGGAAAACAAGTAATGATAGAAGAACTCAAGAGCACGGAGATTGTCAATAAGGTCGGCGGCAGGTTCAAGCTTACCGCACTTATCCAGAGACGGCTGCAGGAGCTGCTGGCCGGGGCACGTCCTTTGATTGACCGCACCGAGGACATGACGCAGATGGAAATCGTCATCCAGGAAATCCTCCAGGACAAAATCGCCATCGACGACCATAGCGGCCTGATTGAGAGTCACCCGGGCCAGTAAAGGAAATCAAATGGCCGAATCGGCAAAACAGTTCGACGGAGTAAACGTGCTGCTCGGAGTAACCGGAGGCGTCGCGGCTTACAAGGCTGTCGTACTGGCGAGCAACCTGACCGCCGCCGGTGCAGTGGTTAAGACCGTCATGACCGCAAACGCCTGCGAGTTTGTCAGGCCGAAGAGCTTCGAGGCCGTCACCGGTTCGCAGGTATTTACAAACCTGTGGTCCTGTCCGGAAGAATACAGAATCGGCCATATCAGCCTGGCTGACTGGGCCGGGGTAATTGTCGTGGCGCCGGCCACAGCGAACATCATAGCTAAAATCGCCAACGGCATCTGCGACGACTTACTCAGTACGGTGCTGTGCGCGGGCTTCAAGAAACCCGTATTGCTGGCCCCGGCGATGAACAATAACATGTGGGAAAACCCGGCTGTGCAGCGCAACGTCAAAGCCGTTCGCGATATGAATTTCGAAATG
>CAZFHM010000105.1:0-8389 GCA_964518825.1 uncultured Pirellulales bacterium | reverse complement strand
ATAAGCTCCTCGCTAATCGCTACGCCCAGTCTTCTTTGGCGCCTTACGCACTGCTATACTCAAGCAAAATCAAGGCCGACCTTCGTGACTATGCCGGCGCAAAACAGGACCTTAAGCAGCTCGTCGAACAATACCATCAAACCGCCGTTGCCCAAACAGCGTGTCTCCATCTGGCTGATGCCGCTTTCAAGGCTGCTCTGTACGATGAGGCCGCGAATACTTACTGCAAGGTTTATAATCTCGACGACTCTCTCGAATCCCGCTGCACCGCTGCTCTGGGAGCGGCGCGAGCTATGTTCGCAACCGGTGATTACGCCTTAGCCGAAACATGGCTTACACGGTACATAAACCTGAGGCTGCCCCAAACGCAAAATGTCGAGATTAAAGACACCACGGCAATACAGCAAGACCAGGTTGAACTTCACAGCGTATACCTGCTGCTGGGCAAGGCTCAGTTACAACAGGGAAAACGAACCGAGGCCTTCAACGCCTTTAAGCTGGCACTGCATGGAGAGCTGACCCACAAGGACCGAGCAGAAATCATTTCCGCCCTTTTGAAATGCGACCTTGACAGACTTGACCCGATACAGGCCCTGGACCTGCTCGAAACCCTCCAGTCACAGGACCTTTCCTCACAGGAATCCGTCGAGGCACTTCTAATGAAATGCCGAATACTGCGGAAAATACATTTGCCTGATAAGGCTCTGGCGGCGCTAAACGACAGATTCGACTACATACTCCAGCCACAACTACGCGCTAAAGCATACTTCGAGGTCGGCAAGTGCTACGCCGATACAGACCAAACAGAAAACGCATATCACTGCTTCGTCAAGCTGCTCACAATAACCGAGCCCGGCCTGCTCGCTGACCGGGCTACTTTGGAACTCGCCGAACTATCGCTCAAACTTGACAAGAATGACAAGGCCGTAGAGTTATGCTCGCAGCTATTGGCCCGCCAAATCCCACGCGGCTTACGTCGGGCCGCCGTGCGTATCATGGCACAGGCGTATGAGAAACAGAATAATTACGAAAAAGCCATCAGGCTTTTGGTAGAGCAGGCCGAAAATCCACCGGACGCAACAGGCGACAAAACCGCCTCCGGCAACACCCAGACCAAAATTTCTCCTGACGACGAAACGCGGCAGGGTAGCTGAGGTAAAAAATGTGGTTTAAAAACAAAGCAATGCAATTGAAGACAAAAAGACTTTTGCTCTCAGCACGCTTTTTATCTGTCCTGGTCCTTTTAATCTGTGCCGGTACGTTGCAGGAACATTCCTCTGCAGCGGCCGAAACTGACCTGCTCGACCCCACGTTTATCCTGCTCCATCAGGGGCAGACTAAAAATGTACAGAAAGAAGAAAAAGCAACAGGTTATGACGATACAACAACCGTCACCGATATAGAATTAAAAGTCAGCGAGCCTGCAATAATACTTCCACAATCCTTTTTGCTCGATGCACAATCCATACTTGCTCGCCACGTTGACTCACAGGTCAGCTCCGCCGACTTCCAGTCATCCTTCCAGCAGGAAAACGCCGAGCCCATACAAACAACCCCAGTTCATGACCCGTGGCAATCGACTCCAAAAGATGAACTCTTAAAGACGAACATCTCTTCGGTCACCGCCCAGTCAGATAGCCTAAATAAGCAGAAGCTTACCCGTCTCATTGAGCAGATAAGCTCCATGAAAATGCGACCAAAGCCGAAAGAGACTCAATCCCAGCCTCAGCCACAGGACGAATTAAAAGAATCGATAAGCGATGTCAATGAAGCCAGGCCGACTAACCCTGAACTTATACAGGCGCAGGAAAAACGGCGGCAATCGACCCAGACCCTAAACCCTGAAATTGTTCAAAGACTCGAACAGATTATCGAAAAATCCGGCAAAACAAGCGAACCGCAACTACTGGCTGATATGCTGTACCAGACGGGGAATTATGAACTGGCTGCATATTTTTATGAACTCGCCATTAGCCGTGATGCCGAAGCCCAGGCCGATGAGGCGGATAATGCCTGGCTGATGATGCAAAAAGCTGTATGTCTTGACAAAACCAATCCACAGCAGGCACTGCAAGTCTACAAAAGCCTGATTTCTCAATATCCCGCCTCGCCGTGGATGGAACTGGCGAAAAACCGTCAGAGCCTGGTTGGCTGGTTAGAGGCGCAACAGCCGGAAAAGCTCATTGAACAATGCCGGCGAGACCTGCAAACAAACTGATAAAAATGGAGCATAAAAAAAGTGCCTATTAATAAAAATACTCATTTGAACCGTTGTCCTAAAAACTCCTGCACAGCTAATGTTCTGATTGTAGACAGCAGCCCAGACACGCCGGCACTAATCCTGAGAGTTCTGGCACAGCGGGGCATACGTGGAATCGTAGAAAACGACCCTAAAGCGGCGATTAGCCGAATTGAAAAAGATGATTACCAGCTGGTTTTTGTCGCTACAGACCTCAACCCCAAACAACACCTCTGCGAACAGTTAAAACCCAGCCTGAATCTTCTCGAAGCCATAAAATCATTTCGTCCTGAGATGCCCGTTGTAATGGTCGCCGGTACTGATAACGACCGCAACAAGAGTTCACAGCACACGGTTGAAGCAGCCGTAATCGCAATCCGCACAGGTTTTTGCGAACTTCTGACCAGGCCTCTTGACATTCGCAGGCTCGAAAATGTTTTGGCGACTTGGCTTCCTAATCATAATGTTTCGACCCTGGCCTGTGCCGACGAACAGGTAAACCATTTGTACTCCATCGTCGGCGCAAGTCCCAGGCTCATGCAGACAATCAGGCTCGGCAAACGAATCGCACCGACGTCGGTACCTGTGCTCATCAGCGGTGAAAGCGGCACGGGAAAAGAACTTATCTCATACATGGTTCACAGGCACAGCAAAAGAGCCGACGGGCCTTACGTCAGGGTAAACTGCGCCGCATTGAGTGAGTCACTGCTCGAAAGTGAACTATTCGGCCACGAGAAAGGGGCCTTTACAGGCGCGTACGCACAGAGAAAAGGCCGATTTGAGATGGCGCACGGAGGAACGTTGCTGCTCGACGAAATAACTGAAACACCCGCGAGGTTCCAGGCAAAACTTCTGCGAGTGCTTGAGCAGCAGGATTTCGAACGCGTCGGCGGCAATGATAATATAAAAATTAGCGTTCGAATCATAAGCACCACAAACAAGGACCTCAAACAGCAGGTTGCCGAGAATCGTTTCCGCGCCGACCTTTACTATCGACTCAGCGGAGTGCGAATAGTAGTCGCACCGCTACGGGAACGGACCGAAGACCTCTATGATTTGACCTGGCATTTCGTGAACCTCTATGCACCCGAGATAAACCGCAAAATTACAAAGCTGGACCAGGCCATGATGGGAATCTTCCAGAAATACCATTGGCCAGGCAACGTAAGGCAATTGAGAAACGTCGTTCGAACCTGCATGATACTCGGCAGCGGCGAAGTGCTGTCAATCGCCGATGTCTCATGGCTCTTCGACGAGCTGCAGCCGCGCCCGCAGCAAAACGCCGAACAAATACAGCCGCTCGAACAGCTAAATAACAGACCACTGGCGGGTGTCCCGCTGGCCCAGATCGAAAGGCGGGCCATCCTCGATACCCTACGACAAACACAGGGTAACCAGACAAAAGCCGCCAGGGTCCTCGGAATAAGCGACAGAACACTAAGAGGAAAGATAAAAAAATATCGTCAGGATGGTATGTTGCAACCTGTTTGAGAAAATCGTTTGTCATTATAAATGGTTGAAGAGGCAGTAACATGGCCGAAGAAGAAACAAAACAAAAAGAAGAAGTAAAACAAGAACAACCGCAAGCCCAGGCCGAACATGATAACAACAAAGGTCAGTTAATGCAGTGGGCAATCATGGCGGCGGTCATTATGACGCTGGCAGTTGCCGGTTTCTTTCTCGGAGGCAAGATGGGCTATGTCCCTAAACCTGAAAAGATTGAATTCCAGGTTCAAAGCACCGGCGAAACCAGGTTGGACCTGCTTACCAACGACCAAACCAAAACGCCAAGCGAGGGGTGGTACTACGACCTCGAACCAGTCGCCACAAATCTCAGTGACCCCGGTTCCACAAGATATGTTCGTGCCGTACTTACGCTCGAAGTGTCTCCAGAGGTGGACAAAGCAAAGGGAACACAGTTTCTTGACGAACGAAAACCTGTCATAGCCAACATCCTGAACATTTATTTCGCCGGCCTGACCATTGAAGACATCAATAGTGACAAGGATATGAAGCGCATCCAGTACGAATTGCTCGAAATCTTCAACGATACCCTTTACAAAGACTCCAAGCCGCTGATTCGTGAGGTACTTTTCAGGGAATTCGGCCTGCAATGACCAAAAAACCAAGAAACAAACTGACACTCGAAAAAATCCAGCGGCTCATAGCCTGTGTCGCAATACCACAAGGCCGGCCTGTCGACCAGATAGAAGCCGCCGACTACGACTGGACTGTGCCGAATTGCTTCAGCAGAGAACAGCTTGAAAAACTCGACGGCTTTGCCCATGTAATTTCTTCGGCCATAACTGATACATTCGGCCGGTTCCTGCGGAGCGGCTTCGAAGTACAGCCCGGCCAGGTCGGCCAGTACTATGCGCAGAAATTCATCAGCCAACTTTTTGAAAGCGAACAAAAAGACTGCTACCTAATCCTGAAAGATGAAAAGGGCGCTTCCTGCGGACTTATTATTGTTCCGAACGACACCGCCGCAAGCTGGCTCAGGCTGCTGCTCGGTGAATCCGAGGCTAAGGCCGATGACGACCAGCAGCTGTCACAACTGGAAAGATTCCTGTTATGTGATGTCATTTGTCATCTGGCCGAGGCAATCATTAATTCAAATCGCAAACTTAATCTTACAGCAACAAAGACGCTGCTGAGTGATAATTTCTCTCTCGATATAGGCGACTGTGAAGAACTCTTCAAAATTACTTTCGATATCAGGCAAAAGAACGTTGAGCAGGCCTGTCAGATACATCTTTTGCTGCCATGTTCGAAACTTGTGCCTATTGCAGGAGCGGCCGGAAACAAAAAAACCCTTACACCCGAACAGGCAAAGAACGCGATATTAGAACACGCAAAGCAGCTGCCCGTCTCCGTAACAGCCCGGTTTGCGCGTACCGAGTTGAAATTCGAGCAGGTCCTCACATTGCAAAAGGGTGACATCCTGATGCTCGACAAAAAAATCACGGAACCGCTGGAGCTAATCGTCGAGGGCAAAACTCGTTATCTGGCCCGGCTTGTAAAATCCGGCGGCAGGCTCGCCGTCAAAATCACGCATGCAAATACCAAAGACCTGTAGATAGATTAGAAAACTTCAAAAAAATATAAGGATGAATTTGACTATGGCTGATACAGACCAGGCCGTTGAAGAAAAAAACGAACAGGCGGACGCCGAGCAGGACAGCTCTAAAACCAAGGTTCAGAACGTCGACCTTCCTGAGGCAGTCGAATCAGCCTCGGCCGGTGCAGGCGGCAGTATAGATATCCTGCTGGATATGGATGTGCCGGTAACCGCCGTTATTGGTGAAACTCAAATACCGGTTCGAACCTTGCTGCAGTTGGGGCCCGGCTCGGTACTAAAGCTCCAAAAGTCCATCGATGAACCCGCAGACCTATACCTGAGGGAAACAAAGTTTGCAACCGGTACAATCGTCGTAGTAGAAGACCGTTTCGCCGTAAGAATTGACCAAATCCTGACGTTCGGCGATTCAAAGGAAAAAGACTAAAAGCAGATAAAGAGTCAAACGATAACAACGAACAATGGCGACTGACCAAAAAGAATTATCAGGCTTGAAAGACAACTTTTACAGCAACATAGTGCTGGCCTTTGGATTGATGACCATCCTGGCTACGCTGCTGATTAGACTGCCTGCGCCAATGCTCGACATGCTCCTTGCGTGCAGTATATCACTTTCCATCGCTGTCCTTATAATTACACTTTCCTCAAAAGAAGCTCTCGAATTATCTACGTTTCCTTCCTTGTTATTATTTGTGACTTTGTTCCGCCTTTCACTCAACGTCGCATCGACCAAGCTGATACTCCTGCAGGGAAGCGCGGGTAAAATAATACAGACTTTCGGCGATTTCGTCGCCGGCGGCAGTTTCGTGGTCGGCCTGGTCATCTTCCTGATTCTCGTCGTCGTGCAGTTCGTCGTCATAACAAAAGGCGCTGAGCGAATCAGCGAAGTCTCGGCACGATTCACACTCGACGCAATGCCCGGCAAGCAAATGGCCATCGACGCCGACCTCAACGCCGGGATAATCTCCGAAACCGACGCCAAACACAGACGCGAAAAAATTGTCAAAGAAAGTGAATTCTACGGCGCCATGGACGGCGCAAGCAAGTTTATCCGCGGCGACGCAAAGGCGGGCCTGATTATCACCGCAATAAACATCGTCGGCGGAATCGCTATGGGATACTCCCGCGGCATGACCGTCGGTGCCGCGATTAAGACCTATTCGGTCCTTTCAATCGGTGACGGCCTGGTAAGCCAGATACCGTCCATTATCATCTCTATAAGTTCGGGCTTTCTCGTAACAAAGATATCATCAAAAAACAGCCTCGGGCAGGACCTGAACAAGCAGTTCTTAAAGACGAGTCAGCCGTTACTCATCGCCTCATTTATTATCGTTGCTCTTGCCTTTGTGCCGGGCCTGCCCAAGCTGCCGTTCCTTTTTCTCGGGGCCGGCGCCGCCCTGCTCGGACGATTCATCATCAAAGAAGATAAAGAATCCGCCCGCAAAAAACCCGATGTCGATAAGCAGGCAAAGCAGGAAAAAGAGCCCGTTGAAGAAATGCTCGACATCGACCGCATCTCCGTACAGGTCGGCGTACGGCTTGTCGCAATGGTTGACCCGCGCAAAGGCAGCACCATATTCGACCGAATCGGCGCGCTGCGAAGACGATTCGCTCAGCAGTTCGGCGTGGTCGTACCGCTCGTCCGGCTGCGCGATAACATTAATCTCGAGCCTACAAGCTACGAAGTCAGAATCTTCGACCACGTAGTGGCATCCGGCAAGCTCGAGCCTGACATGTTCCTGGCCATGGATGCCGGAAACGTTCAGACCCCTATCAAGGGAACAGAAACCACTGAGCCGGTTTACGGACTGCCTGCCCTGTGGGTCAGCCCGGCCAACAAAGAACAAGCCGAACTTAACGGATATACCGTCATAGACCCCGAATCCGTCTTCATCACCCACCTTGCCGAAACACTTAAACGCCACGCCGATGAACTTCTCACTCGTGAGGATGTCCAGCTTCTGATTGACAGGCTCAGAAAATCCCAGCCGACACTCGTCGGCGACGTTATCGGAGAACTCGTGCCCATCGGCCTGCTTCAGCGAGTATTGAAAAACCTTCTCGCCGATTCTATCCCCATTCGGCAGTTATCAACAATAATCGAAACGCTTGCCGAGAACGTTTCCAAAACCAAGAATCCCGATGTGCTGACCGAGATGGCCAGAAAGGCGCTTAGCCGGACTATAACTGAAATACATAAAAGCGAGAGCAACAAGATATTTGCCATCGCACTCGAACCGGCACTGGAACACCAGTTAATCTCGGCCCTGCAGCAACAGGGTGATTCACTCAACCTGGCTGTTCCGGCCGAGGTAACTATGGAGCTGAGCCAGGCCTTGGCCCAGGCATGGAAACAGGCTATAGACCAGGGAAAAGACAAAGTGGTGCTGATTTGTGATTCGAGATTACGACTGCCGCTGGCCTCCCTGATTTCAAGAACCGTACCCCCTCTATCGGTGGTAGCTTATGATGAAATCGTGCTCGGAACCGAAGTCGAACCCGTTGAAACTATCGCATTGCCGCAGGCACAATTGCTCGGCTCGAACGAACGTGAACTTGTCCCGGCCTGAACCCGGAAATAACGTATGATCCAAAGCAATTATACTGCAAGGAGTTTTTAGCTATGCCGCTTAATCCCAGAACTACAGCCCTGGCCGTCGCGGTACTCGTGTTTTTTACGACCAGTATTGTCGCAGCTATCTGCAGGAACTGCCCTTTCACATGCTGCAAGCGCGCTGTAATTGCAATGCTGGCCGCTTATGTTTTTACCACTGTTGTAGTCAAGGTCATAAATGCGGTTCTGGTCAACGCCATTATATCGAAACAGGTCAACAGAACACTGAACAGGCACAAAGATAAAGGAAACAGCTATGGCGGTACACGCTGAAACTTCGGCAGCGTTGTATCATGCCACCTCTGCAAAGGGCGCCAGGCGCCTCAAAGCCACCGCCCTGCGCGCATATTCCGACCAGAAACAAAAGACGCTTCTCGATAAGCGTATTACCGAATTGCTGCCGATGGTCCCGAGAATCGCCAATCGCGTAGTGGCGTACCTCAGGCCGCCGCTTTCT
>CAZFHM010000104.1:0-8401 GCA_964518825.1 uncultured Pirellulales bacterium | reverse complement strand
CAGGTTTTTGGCTTGTTTTGGCCGGCTGGTTGTATATCATAGTTTTGCCGGGAAAACGTTTTGATGGTGATAATATGATTGCTTTGGTCGAGCAAAATCTGGATGCAGTAAAAAAATTCTGCCGGCAGTACCGAGTTCGGCGTCTTGAGCTTATAGGTTCCTCAATGGCGGCAGAAGAGTTTGATGCCAATAAAAGTGATATTGATTTCCTCGTCGAGTTCGAACCGTTAAAACAGGGTGAGCACGCCGATACATACTTCGGCCTGCTGGAGTCACTGGAATCGCTTTTCAACAGGCACGTTGACCTTGTAATGGTTCGTGCCGTGAAAAATCCTTATTTCCTTGAATCTATCAATAAGAGTCGAAAGGTGCTCTATGCAACTTGAGGCCAAGAAACTGCTCGAGGATATTCGGCAAGCCTGTGAAGAAATACTTGCTTTTACCGATGGTAAAGTGTTTCAGGATTATACAGGGGACCGGCTGCTGCGAAGTGGCGTAGAAAGGCAGTTTGAAATAATTGGTGAAGCGTTGAACCGTTTGGTTAAGGCCGCCCCCGATGTGGCTGGTCAGGTCAGCCAATACAAACGCATCATCTCTTTTCGCAATATCCTGATTCATGGATACGACCTCGTTGAAGATGTCGTTGTTTGGGATATTGTAGCCAAAGACCTGCCATTGCTCCATAGCCGGGTGGTCAAGCTGCTGGGTGATGCTCATTAATTGAGCAGAAGGGTTTTCTTGACGATAGCACTGTTTGCGGCTATGAGAACGAAGCCGGTTCGACGAAGAGAGTCGGGATTTGGGGCGAAAAACAGGTTTTTTTGGCAAAAATATTATTGCTTTGGCCGTGATTGACGATTACCATTATTGAGCTGGTCCATTAGGGACCGGCGCCAAAGCTGAAAGTTTGAAGTAAAGGTACGGTAGAAAATGGACTTTGCAGGATTGACGAGCCGTGGAAGATAAGCGCAACAAAGCAGTTGCGCGACGGCGCCTTTGCGTAAACAGTAGCTTGGGCGTGAATGTTTCTGCTTCATTGGCGGTAGATGAACAGGCTTTTTGTTTTGGGAGGCGGCTGATGTAGCGAAGAAAACGGCCTGCGTTTGTCGAGGTGTTTTTGGAGTGGAAACCTGTTTTTGGTTTCCATTTTTTTTGGCTTATATACAGGAAGATTCAAAGTGAACCAGGAGTTAGTCAGAATCGTCGAGAACATAGCCCGCGACAGGAACATCGATAAAGAGTCGATATTCCTTGACCTGGAGGAGGCTATGGTCTCCGCTGCGAGGAAGCACTTTGCCCAGCCGGAAGGTGATGTCGTGGTCAATATAGACAGGGCCACCGGCGAAGTCACAGCTTTCAAAGACGGTAATCAGATAGATATACGGCAGCTCGGCCGAATCCCCGCCCAGACCGCAAAGCAGGTTATGATTCAGAAAATCCGCGCCGACGAGCGCGAGAGTATCTACGCAGAGTTCAGCCAGCGAAAAGGCACTATCGTAAGCGGAAGTGTTGTCCGTTACGAGAGGGGTTCTGTTGTAGTCAATCTTAACCGGCGTACTGAAGCCCTTTTGCCCAGGAGTGAACAGATAATGGGCCAGACACACAGGCCGGGCGAGAGGATTCGCGCGATGATTCTGGATGTCAGGGAGATATCCAGCCAGGTCAAAATCATATTGTCTCGAACTCATCCTGATTTTATAAGAAGGTTGTTCGAGCTTGAGGTGCCGGAAATTGCCGAGGGCGTCATCGAAATGCGAGCGTTGGCCAGGGAAGCGGGCTACCGCACCAAGGTGGCGGTCGCTTCGCTCGACGATAAGGTGGACCCGGTCGGGGCCTGTGTGGGTGTACGCGGCAGCAGAATCAAGAATATCGTAGATGAGCTCGGCGGTGAGAAAATCGATATCGTTCGCTGGAACGAGTCTTCGCAGGTCCTTATCACGAATTCCCTCAAGCCCGCCGATGTGAGTGAAATTGCACTGTGCTTCGAACTGGGCAGGGCTACTGTGGTTGCCGATGAGGACCAGCTGAGCCTGGCTATAGGCAAGCACGGTCAGAATGTCAGGCTTGCCGCCAGACTCACCGGCTGGGATATAGATATACTTACTCCCGATGAGTACAACGAAGGTATCGAAAGGCTCACCAGTTGTGTTAAGTCTGTTACCGGCGCCGACGACACTCTCGTTGATAAATTAATTGCCCTTGGCATCATATCCATTCTGGACCTCGACGATGTTGGGCCGGAACCACTGGTAAATGAATTGCAGCTGGATGCTAAGCTGGCGAATAATCTGGTTGCAGCGGCCGTCGAGCAGGCCAAACTGCTGGCTGCCGAATCCAGGCGGACCCAGGCAGAGGCTGCATTACAGAAGGAAACCGAGGCTATTCAGGCTGAACAAGGCCTGGACGAAGGCAATGATATCTGACCGTCTTGACTTGAGCAGATTATAGTGGAGACGTTTTGGCTACTACAAGAGTATACATTTTGGCAAAAGAGCTTGGCGTGAAGAGCGCGGCAATCGTCAAGAAGTGTCAGGACGAGGACCTTGACGTAAAGAACCATATGTCAACGATATCGGCCGGTCTGGCTGCGACGATACGCGAGTGGTTCAGCGAAGGCGAAAATGTCACTACTGTCGAAACGGCTGAGAAGGTCGACCTCGAAAAAGTAAGAGTAAAGAAAAAACCCAAGCGAAAGGCCGCAAAGAAGCAAGCCAAACCGGACTCTGAAGCGGATAGTTCAGTTGCCGAACCCCAGGCCGAAGAGGGGGCAGAGGCGCAAAGTGAAATGATTACCGAGCAACCTGTCTCCGGTGTAGCAGTTGCCGAGCTGGTCACACCCATCGAGCCCGAGCCGGTTGCTGAGCTCCAAATCGAGCTCGAACCGGAACCTGAGCCGATAATGCCCGCCGGACCTAAGCTCGAAAAGCCTGCACCGGCGAAGCTTGCAGGGCCGAAGGTTGTGCGAGTCGAAGCCCCTGAGCCGGAAGTAGTTCGTAAACCCCGTCCAAAGCGCCGGTTTGACCAACCCACAACAGAACCCTTAATGGGCCGGGTCGGAGGACCGGAGATAGATGAGCCCGACGGTAAAGGGGCTGAGACCCCGAGAAAACACAAGAGTCGGACACACGGCCGACGTCGTGATGAAGTTGATACTGAGACCGTTCGAAAGGCAAAGTTTCAGACCCAAAGACGCGAGAGGGACCTTGAAGAAAGACAGGCTCGACTAAGCGCCGCCGCCGGTGAGGGGATGAGGCTTAGGCCGGTACGAAAGATAGCTACAAGGAAAGCCGCCGCCGGCACTGCGAGTGTCCGGGTCGAAAAGCTCACTCTCTCCGAGCCGATAACGGTAAAGAGTCTTTCCGCGGGCCTTGCCGTCAAGGCCACCGATATTATCGCCAAACTTATGCAGCAGGGCATAATGGCTACGGCAAATCAAGTGATAGCATCAGAAGTTGTCGAACTTGTTGCGTTGGAATTCGGCGCAGAGCTTACCGTTGAGAAAAAGCCCTCCATCGAAGAGGAAATACGTGCCGAGTTCGAAAATCGGCCTCGCAATAATCTCAGGAAACGTCCGGTCGTAGCGACGATGCTCGGCCATGTTGACCACGGCAAGACGAGCCTGCTTGACAAGATTCGTTCTACGCAGGTTCAGGCCGGTGAAGCTGGGGGCATCACGCAGCACATCGGCGCTTCACAGGTTAACTGGCAAAACCACACAGTGACTTTCCTCGACACACCGGGTCACGAAGCTTTTACCGCGATGCGCGCACGTGGAGCCAACATGACTGACGTTGTGGTCCTGGTTGTTGCCGCCGACGACGGTGTGATGCCGCAGACAGTTGAGGCTATAAACCACGCAAGGGCTGCTGAAGTTCCCGTGCTTGTGGCGTTGAACAAGATAGACCTGCCGGGTGTCGATATCAATCGGATATACGCCCAGTTCTCTGAGCATGACCTGACGCCGACCGAATGGGGCGGCCAGACCGAGATTGTAAAAACCAGCGCTGTCACCGGTGAGGGGATAAATGACCTGCTTGAGCACCTCGATTACATTTGCGAGCTGCTTGAGTTAAAAGCTGATGATAGTATCCCGGCAACCGGATGGGTTGTCGAGGCCAAAATGGATTCGCAGCGCGGTGCGGTTGCGACCCTTCTCGTCAAAGAGGGCAAGCTGGGTAAAGGTGACGCTGTATTGGCCGGGTCCGCTTTCGGCAGAATCAAGATGCTTCGTGACAGCAGGGGCAAGACGATTAAGACTGCGACCAGCTCAATGCCGGTCGAAATTACGGGCCTTAGCGGCGTTCCACAGGCCGGTGACAGATTCTATATTCTCGACGATATCAACCGTGCAAAGACGGCTGCCGAACAAAACAAGGCCCTCGATCGCGAAAGCACTCTCACCAGGAGAACGCAGGTTACGCTGGATAATCTCTTCAGCCAGATTGAAGCAGGAAACGTCAAAGAACTTAATATAATTATCCGTGCCGACGTCCAGGGTTCGGTTGATGTCCTGACCAAATACCTGTCCGAGCTCAGCACTGAAGAGGTGAAGGTTAAAATTCTGCACGCGGCTCCGGGCGGGATTACCGAGGGTGACGTTGTTCTTGCCGAAGCCTCCAATGCACTCATTATCGGCTTCAATGTCATTGCCGAAGAAGCCGTTTCGAAAATTGCCGAAGAAAAAGGTGTTGATATAAGATTTTACAGTGTTATCTATCGTATAACCGAAGACCTGCAGAAATCTATGGTCGGATTGCTCGATCCCGAGGAAAAGGAGAGCAGCCTCGGCCGGGCCGTGGTGCGCAACACCTTCAAGGTATCGAGGATAGGTACTATTGCAGGCTGTTATGTCAGTGACGGCGTAGCCGCCAAGAACGCGAAGGTCAGGCTTATCCGTGACAGTATAGTAATCAGGGACAACCTGACGATTGCTTCGCTCAAGCATTTCAAGGATGATGTTCGCGAAGTCAAGGCAGGCCTGGAGTGTGGAATAAAACTGGCCCGGTTTGATGACATTAAGATGGATGATGTTCTGGAGTTCTACGAGATTGTCAAGGTAGCCAGAACGCTTTGAGTACAAGGTTGGACCGATGTCGACCCGCCGGCAGGAAAAATTCGCTCGGCTGATAAAGGAGACGGTGAGCAGTGCTATCCGCGACGGCCTGAACGACCCGCGTATCGCCGGGTTGGTAAGTGTTACCAGGGTACAGGTCTCGGCGGACCTGCGAAACGCCGATGTATTCCTGAGTGTTTTCGGAGGCAACGAGGCGTCGCAGCGGCGAACTTTTGAGGCTATCGAGCACGGCAGGAGCAGAATCCAGTCCCTGATGGCCGATGAGCTCGACAGCAAGTTCTGCCCCGTCCTGCATCTGAAAATAGACGAGGCCTTCAAGAAAACCCTGGAGACAATGAAACTGATTGACGAGGCGTCGCGACAGTTCAGGGACCGGGACCTGATGGAATCGCAGCAGGACTCAGGTAAGGACGTTGGTAATTGAGATATAGAACGGTCAGGATTATATGAAAGACAGTAAGAAATACGGAACAGAGATACAGAAGTTCTATCGCTCTTTGAAGCGAAAGAATCCTAAAGTCAAAAAAGTTGAATATGATGATATTGCCGAATCTCTTGTTCATGCAGCCGTCCTTGAACATATGAGCGAGTCGGTCACGAAAGCGGCCTTTAAGAGATTTGGTGCTCACTTCGTGGACTTTAATGACATGAGGGTTTCACGGACCGAGGAAATCGTTGAGATGCTCGGCCAGGACAGCGAAGAGTCGCGGGCAGTAGGGGCGAGTGTTATCCGCATCCTTACCGGTATTTTTCGCAAATACAATAACGTTAATCTTGATTCGTTGCGTAAGCTCGGCAAGCGCCAGGGTCGGCTCGTTCTTGAAAAGTTCGAGGGCATAAGCCGTTTCTGTGTTGATTACTGTGTGCTTACCGCATTACAGGGCCATGCTATTCCGCTGACCGAGGCTATGATAAAATACCTTAAAGATAACGGCCTGGTGCATCCGGAGGCGCAGCTCGATGACATAGAAGGCTTTCTGACGCGACAGATTTCGGCGGCGAACGCCTACGAATTTTACGTTTTGCTTCGCGGGGAAACCGAATCAAAAAGCCCAGGCGCCCGCGAGAAGAAGACCACAACCAAAGCCAGGGCAGCCAAAAGGCAGACGAAGAAGAGCAGGAAGAAAAAATAGAAAGGACAATTGAGTCAAAATGCCGGAAACAATAGTCAAACTTGGTATCCCTTCGGGAAGCCTGCAAGGTGCGACAATTGAATTGTTCAACAAAGCGGGTTTCGATATTACCGGTGCTCAGCGAAGTTATTTGCCTCGCATAGACGATGAGCAGATAAAACTTATTATGCTCAGGGCGCAGGAAATGAGTCGTTACGTCGAGGATGGAGTGCTCGACGCCGGCATAACCGGATACGACTGGATATTGGAGAACAGTTCGGATGTTGTCGAGGTATGCGAACTGGCCTACAGCAAGGCAACGGCAAAACCGGCGCGATGGGTCCTGGCTGTGCCGAACGAGTCGGATATCCGCAAGCCCGAGGATCTGAAGGGCAGGATAATCGCCACAGAGCTGGTTAATGTCACCAAAAAATACTTCGCTGACAAGGGTATCGATGTAAAAGTCGAGTTTAGCTGGGGTTCAACCGAAGTGAAGGCACGGCTGGTCGATGCCATCGTAGAGCTTACCGAAACAGGCTCATCCCTGGCCGCCAATAATCTTCGCGTGATAGATACTATTGCGACGAGCACTACCAGGTTCATCGCGAATAAGGAATCGTGGCAGGACAAGGCCAAGCGCGAAAAAATTGAAAATATCTCCATTCTGCTTAACGCCGCCATCGCCGCGCGGAGCAAGGTCGGCCTGAAGCTCAACACCAAAAAAAGCGACCTGGAATCGGTCTTGAAGCTGCTTCCCGCTGAAAAGAGTCCGACCATATCCAGTCTGGCCGATTCGGATTATATCGCAGTGGAAGTTATTATCGAAGACGAGGTTGAGCGGCAGCTTGTTCCGGCCCTGAAACGTGCCGGTGCTTCGGGGATAATTACCTACCCAATTAATAAAGTGATTCACTGAAAGCACAACGGCCGGTTTACGCAATCTGTCCGGGCGTTGCGGGGTGGAAAGGTAGCCGGGTATGTAACTGCGGTGTGATATGCGATACCGAAAAATACCAAACGAGACGATTCGGCGATTGCCTATCTATTTGCGTGCACTGCATATTCTCAGCCAGAAGGGCAAGGTCAGTACGTTCAGCCGGGACCTGGCTGATATGGCAGGCGTTAACTCATGGCAGGTTCGCAAGGACTTCTCGTACTTCGGCGCATTCGGCAAGCCCGGAAGCGGTTACGAGATTGAAGGGCTGAAGAAACAAATTGCCAAAATACTTCGGCTCAATACCTGCCACAGGGTGGCTCTTGTCGGTGTCGGCAATCTCGGCTCGGCAGTGCTGGCTTACGCCGGTTTTGCGCCTTACGGATTCGATATTGTCGCAGCTTACGACTGCGACCCGAAGAAGGTCGGAACAAAGATACACGGTATCACCGTCAGGGATGTTGCAGGTTTGAAGAATTTTAAAAAGAACAAGATTGATTTGGCTATAATAGCCGTGCCGGAATCCGCAGCCCAGCAGATTGCCGACCGTTTAGTCCGGGCCGGCATAAGGGGCATATTGAACTTTTCGCCCGTTCACATTCAGGTGCCCAAGGGCGTAAAGGTCATCACTATCGACATTGCCATGGACCTGGCTCGTCTGCCTTACTATATGAGCTGAGGAGGCGATGCAGCCATATACCCCCCAAAACCAGCCGAAAAACGCCCTTAACGCCGTCTTTTTCGACCAAAGAGCAAGATAATACAAAAAAAAGGTGGCCTGGTTGTACCTCCTGCAGGCTGTTTCGGTGATAATAATGACCGCTTCGGCGCGAGCAGCTAACAGCCGTTTTGGAAGAATGTATTTGGAGACGAACAGACTGATGAAGTTGGACCCGATGAAGCTGAAAGACTGGCAGATAGCGGAGGCTGCGGAACGAAACGCCAAATCCGTCGGCCAACTTGCCGAAGAGCTTGGACTAAAGAAAAACGAGGTCCTGCCTAACGGACACGGACTGGGCAAGGTCGATTATTCGAAGGTGCTCAAGCGTCTCAATAACGCACCCCAGGCCAGGTATATCGACGTAACGGCTATTACGCCCACTCCTTTAGGTGAGGGCAAAACGACTACCACTATAGGGTTGCTCGAGGGTTTCGGAAAACTCAAAAAAAGTGTAACCGGGGCGATTCGCCAGCCGAGCGGCGGGCCTACCTTCAATATAAAGGGCTCGGCGGCGGGCGGCGGCCTGGCGCAGTGCATACCATTAGTGCCGTTTTCAATTC
>CAZFHM010000103.1:0-8426 GCA_964518825.1 uncultured Pirellulales bacterium | reverse complement strand
TGATACGCTTTTTGTACTTGGAGTTTATTACGCCGACCATGGCGGCCAAAGACGTACTCTTGCCTGAGCCGGTATGGCCGGTCACTAAAACCAGGCCTCGCGGCAAATCAGTGAGGTCCTTTACGATATCAGGAAGATGCAAATCGTCGAGGGTGGGTACCTGATTGGGGATTACCCTGAAAGAAATACCGATAGTGTCGCGCTGGTAGTGAGCATTTACACGGAAACGGCTGCCGTCATCGAGCGTTGCCGAAAAGTCCAGGTCCCTTTTTTCCTCAAACTTCTGGAACCTGTCGGGACCGACCATGGCCAAAACCATTTCGCCGGCGTCCATTCCGGTTACTACGGGAAAATCGAGAGGGCTCAGCTCAGTGTTCTTTCGAACGACAGGGCACATTCCAACGTTGATATGAACGTCACTTGCCCCTTTTTCAATGGCGTCTGTAAGAATTTCTTTAATGTCCATCATGGCATTGTTTCCCCACGCTCACTACTTACGTTGATTTCTATGTACGGACCCAATTAAAATATAATAAATAAGACGTACCAACCTAAACGCTTCGGCACGCAGGGACAGGATAAATATCGGCGGTTTTCCCGAATGAGTTATTCAGCGATATTTAAATCTATCGTGTGAGTATGCCAAATACACTGTAGTTGTCGCCGCAGGTCCCATAATAGATGGTCGATACCGGTTTAGGGCGTTCCTTCTTGACGGTCAATTCTCGAGGTAACCTTTCTTTCAGAATGACTCGGAGAGCCTGAGCACTATCTGTGTTTCGTCATTAGCCAGGATGACAGATTGGTCGGTTATTTTTTCGACCCTCAGGCCGCTGATTGTATCGCCTTCGCGAAGTAACTTGTCGTTTATCATGCAGCAGCTGCCCTTATCGTCTGCCATAATGGTCAAAAGCTCGAATTCACTCTGGACCATTGCAGGGGCAATTTGCCTGTTGTCTAATCGCGAGTCTGTACGAACATCGTCTTGCCTGAAAGGGTTTTTTGAAAGCTCTCCCACATTGACCTGCTCGAAGTCAGCGAACTCGTAGAATTTCTTGACGATTTTCTCAAGGCTGTTGAACATTTGTGAGCGGACGCCGGTGATTTTGGCAATCGCCGCCTCAATCTGTGTTTGCTGAATCTTTTGGGCGGACGGCTGTTGGGCTGAAGCAGAGGACGGCGAGCTCTTTTTTATCATGAAGAAGAGGCAAATCACTCCTATGACAAACAAAGCGGCCAGCAGGTACGTGCTCTGGCGTAACTGTCCCTGCCTGTTGGCGACAGTGAGATATTCCTGGTTGTTACCGCCCGGCGTCTTGCCCCCCGCTTCGGCAGCGTTTTTTATTGCGTCTGGGATGTCCCCTGTCGCATTGGCGCTGCCTGATGAGGCGGTCTCGGCTGGCTGTGAAATAAGCTGGTCCGGTTCTTTTTGAAAGGACAACATAATCAAACCCCATATAATTTCATTATTCGGTCACTATACCGCCGCCGGATTATACCGGCGGTTATGAGTTCTGGTTTTGGAAGAATATGCTGACCACTATATCGGCCAGGACATCTCCTTCCATCTGTTGCTTTTTATCCAGCTTAAGCTGGCGTACTTTCATGATTCTCGGCAACTTTTCGAGTTCAAGCAGAAATGAATAGAACGAGTTAAAATTGCCGACCAGCTGCATCTGGAGCGGCTGTTCGACATAACCACTGTTGTCTTTGGGTTTAAGCGTCTTGATAGTTTTGGACCGCAAACCCTGTTTCTGTGCAATGACTGTGACGTTTTTCAGGACCGTGTCTATCTCACTGGTTGGAGGCAGCTTGCTTTCGAAGAATTTCATAGCTTCCTGTAATTGTTCCAGTTGCTGCGAAATGTCTTCGGCTGCGGCGGACTTCTCCTCGATTTTTCGGAGTGTATCGAGATTTTTCCTCAGATTGGTTTTGGCCTTGGCGAGGCTCCCGTTAGCCGGTTTAATCATATATTGATATGCAACCAGTGCGACACCAATAACTACAATGAAGAATATCAGTTTTCGTAAATTACTTTTCATATTATTAACCCTCGTTCTCAGATTTTAAGCCGACGTTATAGCGGCATATTGTGCTGCGTACTTTAAATATTGTTCGTCGACTTTCTGCATTTTGCCCGGATGTATTCGATATCGTTTGACGTAACATGAGCTTCTTTTTTAAGTATTGCGCTCAGTTTGAACCTTCTGGATTTGGATTCATCGGGATTTTTCTCCTCTTTTGATTCAATCAGGGCGACATTTTCGAAAATGGGCGAGCCGTCGAGATTTTCAATAAACGCGGCCACCTGCAGGTCGTTCTGGGCCATCCCTTCGATGCTTATTGTTGTCTCAAGGAGTTTCTCAGGCGAGACGAACTCCTGTGCGTTGACGTTTTCAACAGCCTGTTGATATCTGGTTTTACCCGGCTGAGACCTTTTGTTTTTGGGCTCTTCCTGGTTGATTTCCAGTTTGAGCAGTGAGGTGCCGGCCGGCAGGTTGTTTGTCAGGGAAGCAAGTATGACACTCCTGTGAACCGGTTCGAGAAGTCCAGCAGTTGTCAGGGCTGCTTTCATCATTTCATTGCGTCTCTTTTCAAGCTGTTCGAATTTATTGATTAAATCATTAGCCTTGACCATTCGTTCGCTGACCACTCTCTCTTTTGCAGCAACGGTGTGCTGGCGAATCTTGATTGTGGCGAAGGCCCCGGCAAGGCCGGACATAACCAGGGCGAACAGAATCAGGTACATTAGATTCGTTCTGCGCGACTCGTTGTTCTGAATATAATCGTCTGGAACAAAATTTATGTTAAGCATTGCGGATATCTCCTAATTCATAGCAGACAGGCTCAGCCCGAAGGCGGTAGCCCAGCTGAAGTTACAGTCTCTTCTTTCAACGAGGCTGCCGCCGTTAGATACTTCGACGGCCGCCATGCAGTTGCCCATTTGCGCCGGGAGCTCTAATTGTCGGGCTATTGTGGCCAGCGCGCTCTGTGTTGCCACGCCGCCGAGTTCTCCGGCGAGAAAGATAGTTCGTTCTATTTCCGGTTTTTTGTAAAGCGAGCTGAAATGACGACGACATGCGTTCAACTCCAGCACAAACCGGTTGAGCGTGTCGTTGTCAGCCAAATCTTCGATTCCCGTGGAGATGGTTTTTGCAAAGAGAGGATTTTGGTGCCTGCATATCAACAGGTTGCAGTATTTCGGGGCCATGTCGAGGATGAGAACTACTGCGTCACGGTCGGTTTTTCTGCGCCCGAAGAACCCGGTATAAGTCCTGGCTACGGCAATGGGCCAGATACCAATCGAATTGATACTCAAACCGGCTTTTTCGTATACCGCCAGGTGCCTGTCAATTCTCTCACGGTCCATCACCGTAACGAGCACGTTATCTTCTTCGGTGGGGATATACTTGAGCATGGCCTGCTCCGATGGGAACGGCAGCCGCTGTTTTATTTTCTGTATGAGTGCTTGCTCGATTTTGCCTTTTGGAACCTTTGGCATTTTAAGATGGTCGATAAAAAGCTCACGAGGAGGAACCGAGGCTATAACGTCTTTGCCTTTGAACTGACTGCCGTTTGTCAAATCACTGACAACTTCCAAAACCCATCGCTGCCACTTGCTGCTGCCGGTAGTAGTATCGCCGGGTCTTTCGCGTGCGGCGCCGGCAAGCAGTGTTAATCCCCTGCCGTTGTTTTCGAGCTGTACTAATTCGATTCGGTCGTCTCCGACGTCGATCCCGATGGGGTAAATCTGCCTTTTCAAAATACCGAACATATATGACACCTCAATATACGCTCACAGACCAATGTTTACGGTTAAGTTTCCTTTCCCTATAGTCAAGTGAGTCTGAATTCACCCTGACCGTACTGCTGTCTGAGCCGACAGAGGCAGCTCCACGTAAAATATAGGAAACAAAAACCATAATGGCCGCCCGGCACCGTCAAAAAATATTAGCTCTGCGGTTAACCGCCGGATTACCAATGCCGGTGCCGATAATATGCGGCGGGATAAGGCTGCCGGTTCCAGCAGATTATCAGCACAAAAAGAGGATTCGGGGGTATTTTTGTCGGCCCGGTGGTTATCGGACGACTGACGGGAAGTTATGATGCGGCGAAGAAAAATCTATTCCGCTTTGAGCTCGCGCTGCATCAGTTCGGCGATAGCCTGTGGTACGCTCTTGCCTTCGAACAGTATCTGATAGACAGCGCGGGTAATCGGCATTTCCACATTGTATTTGTCCGCCAGCGCACAGACACTTTTGCAGGTAGCTACGCCTTCGACGACGGAGTTGGTTTTCGCCAGTGCCTGTTCGGTGGTCAATCCCCGGCCGATTCTTTCGCCGAAAGAGCGATTGCGTCCTTTTGGCGAGATACACGTTGTGACCAAATCGCCCAGTCCTGTAAGGCCGGCGAAGGTTTGGGGTCTGGCTCCCATAGCCACACCGAGTCGGGTTATCTCGGCAAGGCCTCTGCTGAGCAGGGCTGCTTTGGCGTTGTCGCCACCTTTGATACCATCGATGATTCCCGCTGCGATGGCGATAACATTTTTTAATGCCCCGGCCAGTTCGACGCCTACGATGTCGGTGTTGGTGTAGATACGAAAGTAAGGCGTGCTGAACGTATGCTGTACCTTTATAGCAAGCCTTTCATTTGCACAAGCGGCGGCGGCGGTAGCGGGCAGTTTCTGTACCAGCTCGTCTGCAATAGTCGGGCCCGATAGCGCGACAACCTCGATTTGGGGCCCGAAGATATCGGCAAGAATCTCATCAGGCCGCATCAATGTGTCGTTTTCAATGCCCTTGGCTACCGTAACGATTGGGATTTGTAAATCAAAATAAGGTTTGAGTCTCTGCCATACGCTGCGCATAAATTGACACGGTACGGCTGAGACGGCAAACTGAGCGTCGCGGAATATCTTTTCGTCGTTACTTTCGAAAGCGAGCGATTCGGGCAGTTTGTGGCCCGGCAGAAACTTGGTGTTTACCCTCGCTGCTGCTATCTCTGCGAGCTGAGCGGCGTCGTAACCCCACATGCGAACAGCCAGCTCCTTTTTCTGACAGAGCATCATCGCCAGCACCGTCCCCATCGCGCCGTCACCGATTATGGAAATTCCGTTAGCCACAGGTGGGATTCTACCAGCGGTTTGGTCCGTTTGCAACAGGACGGGCCTGTGATTTGTTCAGCCTGATACGATTTCGAGGTCGGTTACGCCGAGCCTCTTGAGTTCTGATAATTGATTTTTGCCGAGCCTTGCTTCGATGGTAACGATGTTGTCGGTATATTCTTCACTCACGATTCGGCCGTGGGCGCGGAGGAAGCTCTGTATCCTGCCGTTGGCCTGGCTGCTTCGTAACCGCAATAACAATTCGGCACCCCTGTACTTATCCTGAATCACCGCGGCGAGTTTGTCGAGCCCCAGGCCGGTCCTGGCCGAGATGCAGACCGCATCATGGAACAGCGTCTGAATCATTTCGAGCCTGCCGATGTCTTTGACTATATCGACCTTGTTCAGCACCACCAGGACATTTTTGCCGCCGCAGCCGATTTCACCGAGGACGGTATTGACCGATTCAATCTGCTTTAGTGCGTCGGCGTTCGAGACATCCACTATGTGCAGCAGCAGGTCGGCATTAACTGCTTCTTCAAGTGTCGCCTTGAATGAAGCGACAAGTTGATGCGGCAGGTTTTTGACAAATCCGACCGTATCACTGAGCAATACTTCGGTTCCGCCGCCGACCTTCCATTTTCGCGTGCGCGTGTCCAGCGTGGCGAAGAGCCGGTCTTCTACAAATACATCGGCGTCGGTCAGCGTGTTTAACAGGGTGCTTTTGCCCGCGTTGGTGTAACCCACTATGCATATCTTGTACTGCCCTTTACGAGCGTCTATTTCCCGAATTCGCCGCCGGTCGATATTTTCAATCTCGCGTTTGAGTTCTGTGATTCGCCTGTTCACTATACGCCGGTCGATTTCAAGCTGCTGCTCGCCGGTTCCCCTGGTGCCTATACCTCCGACCGCTCCTGCGGTGGGGCCGCCGGCGGCGCCTGTCACCGTATCGAGGTGAGACCACATACGAGTCAGCCGCGGATATGTGTATTCGAGCTGGGCAAGTGAAACCTGAAGCTTGGCCTGTTTGGTCTTGGCCCGTGTTGCGAAGATATCGAGAATCAACTCGCTTCGGTCCAGCACCTTCACTTTTATGATTTTTTCAAGTTCACGGATTTGTGCCGGTGAAAGGTCGTTGTCGAATATCACAACATCCGCTTTGAAGCGCTTGACTCGTTCGGCAAGCTGCTCGGCTTTGCCTTTGCCGATGTACCTTCCCGGGTGAATAGAGCCGATTTTCTGCTGGAAACGGTCCACGACGACTGCACCGGCACTGGTAGCAAGTGCGGTAAGCTCGACAAGGTCGTCCCCATCGCTTCTGCCCTTGAGAATAGCCGCGACCAGTATGGCACGCTCTTTTCTGACTCGCAGAGTCTCGCGAAACTTCTCCAACTTATGTAAAACCTCCATATAAGAGCTTCTAAAAGACTATTTTAACATATTTATTCGGGCAACTCAACGATAAGGCCGGGGTTCAAAAAAGCCGTAAGCCCCGGTATATTTGCCCTTGCAACCTGTAATCAGGGCCATTACAATAAAGGTTTGCAGTTGTTTTGACGATTACGGTTTACAGTGGCGATTAATCTGAAATCAGGTTTTTTTTGAAAGGGAATTTTGCCAATGTTGAAAGTTAAGGCCCGGGCAGGTGAATCAGTCCAGCAAATGATGAGACGCTTTAAGAAGCTCTGTGAAAAAGAAGGTTTGATAAGGGACATGAAGAGGACGAGCTATTATGAAAAGCCGTCCGAACGAAACCGCAGACGGATTCGCAAGGCCCAGAGAGCCGGACTTAATACTAATACCAGAAGAACTTCCCCGTAGCTCTCCATCGCTCAATACAACCATCTCTTATATACTGGCAGTTGAACCCGGCTTTTTTACTTCTGAACAGGCCAGAAAACCGCATCACCTTCATCCGCCCACATCCACTTTTTACCATTAGTATATGTGCCTAAGACGCCGCCATTGTCCTTAAAATCAAGTCCGACGCTGTATAATATAAAGCTGTCGTCAGTCTTTTTGTATCTGAGGGGTTTGTTGCTGAATGGGTCGATAGGTACTGCTTTGAGTAATTTAGCCTTAACCAGCTCATCCAGATTTTCAGGATAAAAGCCGTACTGACGTTCGTATCTTTGCAGTGCTGTGATTGTAATTAAAGCCTCCGAATCGGTTCTGATTCTGTAACTTAATTGATTCACTTTTGCTAAGGCCGGCATTAAATAGCTAATCGGCCAGTATCTGAATTTCTTTATTTTAGACCAGTTCTCGATTTGGTATTTTTCATTTATAGGTGTGTTGCGGGATTGCCAAGGCGTTAGTTCTGCCTGTCCGTCAAAGAAATCATAAAAATCCCGCGTCAATTCCTCCATATTTTTCCTGTTTGGGCTGATAAGTGAGGCCCCAAGCGCGGGGATGCATGCAGCAAAACTGTCAACATATTCATCATTATTTACAAACGGCATAACACCTGCCGGACTCATTCTGCCCGAGCCTTTGCCGTCATCCGTATAGCTTCTTTGAATAAAATCCATCAGGTAAAAACGTTCAGCCTTATAACTTATCCTGAAATCATCCTTGTCCGCAAGTAATTGAAATTCATTCTGAACATGCCGCAGTGTTTGTTCATCTAACTGTGTACTGTGTACAATCTGTATGGCATTACTAACCGCAACAGCCCGGATTGCTATACCGACAAGCTGTTCGATAATTGTACGCGGACCTTCAAAATGCATCCCGGCTCTGTATATGGCAAACAAATCCTCGAATGCGCCGTCGATATCACCTCGTTCAGCCTTGAGTTTAGCCCGCCAGCTTACCAGTATAGAAAGTCTACGCATCTGTCCAAGTTCGGGCATCTCCATTTCAAGCAGATTGCTGGCAGTCGATTCGCGATGCCGCCAATAGTAAGGTTTTTTGCTGCCTTGTATATAAAATACGACTGACTGAGAATTGTTCTCAACCCACTCATTCAAACCCGCCAATTCGGCCTGCGTCAGTTCATGGACACTTTTTTCTTTTATAATTTCAAGCAGGTTTTTTGTCATCGATTCTAAATCATTCGGCCCGGCTTGGTTATCAACCTGAATTACGGGCGGTTCTTTATAAGACGCAGTAGCTTGCTCGTACAAAATCGCTGCGTTTTGGCTTTCATCAGCTTTAGGATGCGCGATTTCAGTCAACTTTTTAACATAATCGATTTTAATGGTTGGTAGGCCGAGTGACAAATAAACGCAGTAAATCACTAATAAACCGAAAAGCAGCAAAACGGCTTGAAAACTTCTCACAACGACGGTTCGCCAGAGCGGCCGGCAGCGTTTCTTGG
>CAZFHM010000102.1:0-8553 GCA_964518825.1 uncultured Pirellulales bacterium | reverse complement strand
TCAGGCTTTTCAGCTCTATGCACGATTTGTCCGGGCAGTACTCGATTATAATCTCGCCGAAGTCAGGCTGACCCGTCCGCGGACATACGCTCGTAAACTCGGGACAGCGAATCGTGATTGCATAGTCCCTTCCAGGCCTGGGGTTATCGAATAATTCCAATTTGGGCTTGTCGCTCATCTTTACGCCTCGCCATTTTGACTAAAAACAATATAATAGATGTTCGCTAACTTTACAAGACCCTGGATTATGACTAATCGCAACAAAAAAGCCGTTGTTCTTCTAAGTGGCGGCCTCGATTCCGCCACCACACTGGCAATCGCCCGTGCCGAAGGCTTCGACTGCTGCGCCCTTACATTCCGCTACGGCCAGCGCCACGCCCGCGAAGTCGCCTCTGCTAAAAATGTGGCAAAGGCCCTGAAAGCGGCCGAGCACAGGATTATCGACATCGACCTTGCCGCCTTCGGCGCCTCCGCCCTGACCGATTCGGAGATTGAAGTTCCCAAAGACCGGCCCGATTTGGATTCGCCGAAGACGATTCCGATTACCTATGTACCCGCCCGCAACACGATATTTTTGAGCTATGCCCTGGCTTGGGCCGAAGTCCTCGGCGCCTTTGACATCTTCATCGGCGTTAATGCTGCCGACTACAGCGGCTACCCCGACTGCCGCCCGGAATATATAGAAGCCTTTGAGAAAATGACCAACCTCGCTACAGCAGCAGCCGTCGAAAACAAAGGCAAATATAAAATTCAAACTCCCATAATAGATTTGACAAAGGCCCAAATCATTCGAAAGGGTACTGACTTGGGACTGGATTATTCACTGACGCATAGTTGCTATGACCCGGACGCACGCGGCAGAAGCTGCGGCAGATGCGATTCCTGCCGACTGCGACTCAGGGGTTTTACCGAAGCAGGCCTAAAAGACCCTATTTCCTACGCGGACCAGAAATGATAGTCAATGAGATATTCTATTCCCTTCAGGGCGAAGGTTTTCTCGCCGGCGTCCCCGGCATTTTTATCCGTCTGGCCGGCTGTCCTTTATCATGTAAATACTGTGATACGGTTTATGCCCGCAATTATGACGACGGCGATGAGCTTGCCGGCGAACAGATAATCGAACGAGTACGAATATATCCTTCCCGTCACGCCATTATCACCGGCGGCGAACCTTTGGTAAACGCCGACCTCAGTGAAAGACAAGGCCTGCGGGAACTTTTAACCTTACTCAGGAATGAAGGCAAACACATCACGATAGAAACCGCGGGGATAAAATTCCTCTCCGATTTAGATTGTGACTTGATGAGTATTAGTCCCAAGCCGCCCGCCACAGGATATCTCGGCGAGCTGCGACGATTGATTGGGAACTACGACTATCAGCTTAAGTTTGTAATAGCAAACGAACGCGACCTCGCGCAAGCCGAAGACTTACTTACTGAGTTAGGTAAATACGACCGCAGCGCAGTTTGCCTGATGCCCCAGGCCGCAACAAAACAGCAATATTTAAAAACGGCCCCCGTTGTTGCTGATATGTGTATCAAAACCGGCCTGGCTTTCTCGCCCCGTCTTCACATCCAGCTTTGGAATGGCAAAAGGGGTTTTTAGTTTGCAAACCGGCCCTGATACGTGAACCAGACTGTTGCAGCCTCGTATTTATAAAAATAACATTTTTTTGGATGAATAGCCGAAGAATAGGTTGCAGGGCAGGCTATGGCAGGCTAAGGTTCGCTGTCGGACGTTCAATATAACCGTGATATAATTTTTCTCGACAGAACAGGCAATTATGAGACTCAGTGTGAATTTTATGAAATCAATCTTCAAATACCGTGGATTGCTTATGGTTCCACCGCTTGTTTTCGCCGCGGTTTGCAAATGGTATGAAACGGAAAATAGGTTCCTCGTCTTCGGATTAGGAGGTGCTCTTTTCGCCTGCGGGCTGCTCCTGCGACTGTGGTCTCAATTGCATCTTCACTACAGGTTAAAGGTTCCCAAGGCCCTTACTATAACTGGCCCATATGTTTACGTCCGAAATCCCGTCTATATAGCTAACATCT
Source organism: uncultured Pirellulales bacterium (assembly GCA_964518825.1). GTDB lineage: Bacteria > Planctomycetota > Phycisphaerae > Sedimentisphaerales > Anaerobacaceae > JBBABK01. The sequence continues at coordinate 6,499 of CAZFHM010000102.1, read as the reverse complement.
TTATGCTGGTTGCCGCTGTAATCCTGGCCGAATTGTACTGGTTCGCCCCGCTAATGCTTGTCTATTGTGTCGCGGTCTATAGTGTCGTGATTCGTTTTGAAGAATCACATCTGCTCGGTAAGTATGGCTGGCACTACGCCGACTATATCAGTAAAACACCGAGATGGTTCCCGAACTTTCACATCCCCAAATCCGCTGCCGTTAATACAAGGCAATTTTTCATACCCAGCCTGCTTGCCGAAGCGCCGAATCTTTTACTGCTTCTGCCTCCCCTCATCAAGGAAGCCTTCTGCTAAAACCCCGGCCGGATGGCGATAATACCAGCCGTTATTTGCCGAAACACTTGGCGATATGTTCTTTTGAAGGCGGCTTCGTCATCAGCGATACCACTATTGCAACAACGGCCGATACCGGCAATGCCACAACTATCGGGTCAACCACCGGCCAGTTCGGGTAATCCGCGAAGATACTCTCTTTGCCGTTAGTGAATTTCTGTACCAGCCCGATTGCCCCGGCCTCCTGAGCCTTGACAAACAGCAGCCAGAATCCCGTCAGCAAAAATCCGACTACCATCGGCGATATTGCAGCCGCCCTGGTCATGCGTTTGAAAAACAACCCGCCTGCCAGCGCCGGCAAAAATGATGATGCACAAAGCCCGAAGAATATCGCTGTCGCACGCGCTATCATTGTGCTCTCGCGGGAGTAATAACTCCACATCGCCGCAATTATAATCCCGACTACTATGCCGGTTCTTGTGACAACTATACTCTTGTTGTGCCTGCCCGTCACAGTCTCAAACACGTCGCGACCGATACTTGTTCCCGGCGTATGAAACTGGCTCGACAGTGTGCTCATCGCCGCCGACAGCAGTGTCAGAAGAAACACCAGCCCGAACCATTTCGGCAGGGCGGTGGTGACATAGAGAGGGATTATCTGAGCCGCGTTTCCCTTTGCGTAACCGATGGATATTGTCCTTCCCTCGACTACCTTAATCGCGTCATCACCGGCTCCCGCTTTAATCGGCTCCGAATCCGCAAGTACTACGGCAGCTTTCCTGCCCTCGATGTCAACCCACTTATCGTCTTTTTGCTCCATAAGCTGCAGCACAGCATATCCCTTGCAACGTACGCCGCTATAATCAGGCTGAATACCAATAGCGCGACGTTGTAGTCCATCTTGAACTGGGTTGAGATGTACTCACAACCGCCGATGAGCACTGCCGCTGCATACAGCGGGATAAACAGGAATATCACCAAACCGCTGAATACCTGGATAAACTTACTATCGAACCTTCTGCCGAGCAGTTCCGGGAACGTGTGTGCATCCAGCCGGTGTCCCATCTTTCGCGTCGGAATCCCCAAACCTACAAACGCTATAAAAATCCCCACGAATATATTCAAAAAGACGAGCCACAAAAGACTCATGCCGAATAAACCCGCCACCCCTCCGAAACCGATTTGACTTTCCATTCTTCGTCTCTATTCTTACCGTTACTGTCCTTCCTTGACTTAGTCAACTGCGCACGCGAAACGGTGAAAATAATACAAAACCGACCGGCCCAACGCAATACTTTAGCTTCACATCGTTTAGCTCTTATAGCCGACCTGTATTTGCGATTGACAACCCTCCAAAAATAATCAATAATCATTAATCGATAATCAGTTAGAAATTGGCTTGCCCAGGTGGCGGAATTGGCAGACGCGCCAGCTTGAGGGGCTGGTGGGCGATAGCTCGTGCTGGTTCGAATCCAGTCCTGGGCATTGATTCAAAGCGGCAATGTCTTTAACTCGCGATTTTACTAATCAATTGGCAAACACTATAACTACCATTCAGCTCCGGGCTCATCGCCTATTTGCTGAGTCCATCGCTTGCCGTTTTTCTCGAATTCGACGCTGTCCGGCGAGATTGCTGTCACGCGAACTTTGTCTATCTTTTCTCCAAGACGAACAACTTGCGAGCCGACAATGACAATCGGCTTATCCTGTGAGTAAACAATCCCCGTCACCGTCTTCTCAGGACTCCGCGCAGGAGGATTCAGCACGTCATCTTTCAGCTTCGCCTCTAACTCCGCCAGCCGCACATCAATCGCATATCTTTTTTCTTTTTCGATTTGTACCCGCTCCAGTGCGAACAGCCGCCTGACGCGAACCTGTTCTTCCGCAAGCCGACTTTCCGCAATTGCCAGCAGCTTCGGTGCCGGCTTGAATCTGCTCGATAACCATAGTTGGTCTCTGCGATACTCCTCTAAAGCACGGGCATAATCTTTGTCCCTGCGCAGGTCCACCCCATTCAGCCGAAGAACCTCTTCGATATATTTCGCCCAGTCGGAGAACTTTGCTTCGCGAATATACTTGCGATTGTCGCCAATCTTAAGGGCCGTTAGCTGCCTCTGTACCTCGCCCTCGTCATAGTCAACACCCGCCAGCCGCGCCGCGTACCGGTTCTCTATGTTTTGCTTCTGTACCTCTATGTATTGTTCTATCTCCGCCAGCCTGGCCTGCTGTTCATCCGTGACCTCCGCCGCAAAGGCTGACGCACCAAGCGCTACAAGCCCCGCGACCATTGTGAATAATCTGATTCTTTTCATTTGACTTACCTCCTTCACAGACGTTTTTTTTATCTCCACACTCCATTTGTGATTCTAATAGTTCCCTCTATAACACGACCAGCTCAACTTTCAGGTATCGAGAATTGAGCGTTAAGTCAAACCGAGACGTTCTGCTTCTTTGTACAGTCCGTACTGCTTCATCTTTTTGAACAGTGTTGTGCGGTTTATATCGAGCGCCTTAGCCGTTTCCTGCCGGTTCCAGTGATTTTCCTCGAGCGCCCGGCGGATTATGTTCTTCTCAGGCTCTGTCAGTGCTTCTTTTAGCGTTGTATTACGATAGCTGCCCACGATAGGAATAACGTCGGTGGTTATATTAGGCGGCAGGTCGTCAACGCCTATAAACTTTTCTTTGCTCAACAACACAGCCCGCTCGATAACATTTTCAAGCTCGCGAACATTACCCTGCCACGAATATCTTTCGAGCGCTTCGAGCGTCTGCTCCGTGAAACCCAGTTTTTCTCGCTTGTGCTGCATACTGTAAAGTTTAAGGAAATGTCTTGCCAGCAGCAGCACGTCCCCGACTCGCTCAGCCAGCGGCGGGAGGCTTATTGTCACTACGTTAATCCGATAGTATAAATCTTCCCGGAATCGGCCTTGCTTGACCTCTTCCTTCAGGTTGCGATTGGTTGCAAGCAGTATCCGCGTGTCGACCGTCCTGGTCTTGTTGCTGCCGACCGGCTCGAATTGCCTGTCCTGCAGTACTCGAAGCAGTTTTACCTGCAAGGCCGCCGAGGCGTTCGATACCTCATCGAGAAAAACGGTTCCTCCGTCCGCCGCAAGAAATTTGCCTTCTTTGTTTGCAACCGCCCCCGTAAACGAGCCCTTCACATGGCCGAACAATTCACTTTCCAGAAGCGTCTCAGGCAAGGCGCCGCAGCTTACTTCCACAAACGGTTTCTTGCAACGGCTGCTGCGGTGGTGTATCGCCCGGGCCAGCATACTTTTACCCGTGCCGCTCGGACCTGTCATCAGTATCGTCGTCTTGGTATCGGCGACCGACTCGACAAGGTCGAATATCCTTGCCATCTTGTAATTCTGGCTGATGATATTCTCCAGGCTGTATCGCTGCTCGAGCTGCAGGCGAAGCGCCTCGTTTTCGCTCATCAGTGTTTGCTGTTGCAGGGCACGCTCGACCGCAAGACGCAGCTCATCATCTATAATCGGCTTGGTCAGGTAGTCATACGCTCCCTGCTTAATTGCCTTTACCGCGCTTTCGATTGTGCCGTAAGCCGTAATCAGGATTACCACCGTCTGCGGATGGTTCTGCTTTATCGCCTCCAGAAGCTCAAACCCGTCGCCGTCCGGCAGATTTACATCCGTTATAAGCAGTGAATAGGAATCGTTCCGCAATCTGGCCAGTGCCGCCTGCAGTGACTTCGCTCCCGTCGTTGTAAACCCTTCGAGCGACAAAAACTCGCAGAGCGAATCTAATATGATTTCATCGTCATCGACAACTAAGATGCTCTTGTTCGTCATAGTTGATTCCTGCGACTACTCGATTGCCTCTGGTGGTCTCGGCAGATGAACAGTAAACATACTGCCGCCCTCGTCTCGATTCGCCGCGGAGATGTGTCCCCCGTGCCGTGCGACGAGGTCCTTGCATATAGCCAGCCCTAATCCGGTCCCTCTGCCCTGCGCCTTGGTCGTAAAGAAAGGTTCGAACAGGGCATCGGTGTCCGAAGGGTCGAATCCATGGCCGCTGTCGCGAAATTCGACCGATACATCGCCGTTCGGTTCGACGGCTGCGGCTATCTCGAGTATTCCGCCGTCCGGCATCGAATCGAGCGAGTTTTTTATCAGGTTGCAGAAAACCTGAAACAAATTGGCCGCCGGAAACTTCGGCAGGTCCTGGGCAAAGTCTCTGACGATTTGCACAGCCGGTAAGTCGCTTTTGCCAACACAGGTTTTTATCGCGTCTTCTATTATTAGTTCTATAGACACCGGCTCTTCGGCAGGCAGATAGTGACATCTGGAAAACTCCAGCAGCTCCCTGACAATCTTCACCATCCGCAGAATACCCTGCCGTGAATTATTGAGGTATTCGTTGAGCTTCTCAGGGTTGTCAAGTTCGACGTTGCGGCTGGCAAGGTTGATGTATCGAAGTATCCCGTCGAGTGGATTATTAAGCTCGTGTGCAATCTTGGCTGTAAATTTCCCAATCGCAGCCAGTCTTTCTGTCTCCGCTTCGCTTTTCAGCAAGCTCGTTTGAGTCGCCGACCTGACAGCTTCACTATTATCCGCCATGGCACAAATTCTACTCATAGACCCGGCCACGTCAAGCCTGATGTTGCAAAAAAACAACACCAAAGGCATTTTTTTCGGAAATATTGTGGGGAAATGCCCTTGGCCGGATACCTGTTGGGCCTTTGTGTTGACCACAAACCACGCCGATGTTGCGTGCCGGAAACGATTTCTGGCTCCATTTTGTAGTAAATAGGGAACCTGCACGGCCTCACGCTGCTAACTCCAAACAAGCAGGGGGCTTACACTTGTTAATATAGGGCAATATCGGACCAAGGCTTTTGGTACGGCCTTTGCTAAGTATATGCTTGCTTGAAAACCTTAGGAAGAGGTTCGAGGCGATGATTGAGAAGAGAAAACATCCGAGGGTGGGTGCCGATTACCAGCTTTGCTGTCGCCCCGCCGACGAAAGCGGCAGGGGCTCTTGTCCCGGCCGGGCCGTAAATGCAAGTCCCGGCGGTCTTTATTTCAGGACTTCTAACTGCCATTGCCCGCCCGGCAGAATTGTCGAGGTCGAGCTTGCAATACCGCCCAAAGACGGCCGGCTTCACAGGCCGGGCAGGATATCGAGCTACGCAAAGCTGCTTAGAGTTGAACCTGATAGCCCGATGCCTGAAAAAGACAAGGCGTCAGATACACACTACGGCGTCGCCGTCCAATTCTGCCGAGCACCAAAATTAGCAACCTGACTGACATTAGGTTGTCACCGATGTAACGCATAAGTATATCTTTATAAATAAAATCTTATTTTGTCTAAAAAAAATGAACGAGCCGAGTTCCGTTTATGTATAGAGATACAACACCGCTTTTTCGCAACGATTGACAATGACAATTATCTGTAATTAATCAGTTGCACCTCTGCGGACGGAAGGTGCACTGAAAAGATAATAGTCAGGCCGGAACGAGAGAAACAGGACACATCCCTTCTGTTTTCAGGTTCAGCCTTGTGTTAAGAAAATTGGACTTTCTTAAGAGGAAGGCCTAAAAATGGAACCGAAAAAATCACCCCTTTTATCGCTAATTCTTCTCATCACCAGCACTTATAGCGCAGCGATGCCAAGACCGCTGAATTTTCTCGTCATTTTTTGAAATTTTGTACAAAAAAGGTGTAACGTTTTTGTGAATAGTTGGACTGTATCCTTTGATGCTATCCGATTCAGCGGATTTAGGTGTAGGGCCGATACCACAATATCTAAAGGGTTGGTAAAACGGGAGAATTGAGGATTAGAATTGCTTGATTTAAATGTTTTAACGGTTTATAAGGTGTAATATACGTTTTATTTGGAAAGAACTTAAACTAGAGGGAGGCCTAAAGATGGAACCGAAAAACCCACACCGCATTTTACCCATTTTATCACTAATTCTCCTCGTTGCCGGTATCTGCAGCACGGCCGAAGCTACAGACAATAGCTCACCTGCCATTCGTCGTTATGGGGCGCAGATTACCAGAATGGCTGGGAATCCTCCTTCTTCACAAGGTCTGACCTTAAGCAATCCGTATTGGGACATGACACTGGATGCAGCAGGCTATTCCGATTACTTAGGCTGGTTTTATTCGCCGAGGCCACACGTACAAGGGGAGATGCTATCCGGCGAGTGGGCAGTGGCCGTATATTACGATGGCATCAGCACCAACCCTAACGCAATGTG
>CAZFHM010000101.1:0-8581 GCA_964518825.1 uncultured Pirellulales bacterium | reverse complement strand
CGGCCGTGGACCATGTCCGACCATTCCTCAGCCACGATTAGCGCCGCCGTGCCGATATCGATTTCATCCGGCTCCAGACGCAGCACCTGGTCAATACTGCGAACATACAGGCCGGGTTTGTTCTCGTTTGCAAGCGGGGCGGCAACCAGGGCTGTCGTCATAAGCCATAGCACAAGTCCGGCTGTAACTATTTTTTTTCTTAGTGACGTATTCATTCGATAGTCTGTCCGATTTCGGCCGGCATTTCCGAGGCTCTTCGTTTGAACAGCTCAATACGCATCCACTTTTTACTTTTGAATCGCCATTGATTTGCCAGCCCGACAAATATAATCTCTACAAGCGCCGCCGTCCATGGTCCCAGCTCACCAAAACCCGGAAACAGTTTTACAGTCAAAAATCCGCCGAGCCCCAGTATAAATATCGTCGCGGCCGCTGAAATACCGGCCAGCCATACGGTGTCGCCTGCGCCGCGGAGCGCACCGATGTAAATTATCGCCAATGCGTCAAAGAGCTGAAAAACTGCGGCAAATAACAAAATGTTAACGCCCGCTTCCACTACTTTATCGTCCAGAGGAGCCCATAACTTCATAATGGGTCCTCTGAACAGGAAAAAGCAGGCCCCGATAAAGCCCATGTAAACGAGCGCCATTCGCACACAAACACTTGTCTGCTTCAGGGCCAGCTCTTTTCTTCCGCTGCCGATGGATTTACCTACCGCCGCGGTCAGGGCCGTAGATATACCTACGATGGGCATGAACGAAACGTTCATACAGGAAAGTACCGCGCTTGTCGCGGCAAGCGGCTCTTTGCCGAATCTGCCAACCATGGAAAGCAGAATCGTTCCCCACAACGCCACGCCTACCGCCAGCGCTACTCCCGCCGGAAAGCCGATTTTGACAAGGTCGATAATCCTGGCAAGGTCGATACCGAAACTCTTTCGGCTCTTGTAACGTTCGTTTACAGGGCCGACCATAAAGGCCGTCATCCGTATCGCCGCGCCGACAGTCATCCCGATAAACGTCCCCCAGCCGGCGCCTGCTATACCCATTTTGGGAAACCCGAAGTGACCGAAGATCAAGAAATAGTTGCAGAAGACGTTAATAATCTGCTCAACAATCGCGGCCCACATTGTGATTATCGGCCGGTGAATACCCATAAAGAACTGACTGGATGCCCAGATGCAAACCGCCGGAAACTGGCAGTACAACATTATTCGCAGGTATGTAACTTCCAGTCCTATTACCGCCTCGGGCTGGCCCATTGTTCTGAATATCCAGCCCGCCGCGGGCCACATTATGATTAGGGAAATCACCGAGTACACAATACCCATATTTATGGCCTGCCAGCAGTAGTTCGAGCAGTCACTGTATTGGCGGCGGCCAAAAGACTGGCTTACAAACGTATTGACGCAGGTCATTATGCCCAGCAGGAGGCTCGAAGGCAGAAATGAGACCATTACAGCCGGCAGTATTGCAGCCAGCGGTTCGGTGCCGAGCCTCGAAACCATAAAGCGGTCGATGAACTGCATGGCGGTAAACGAGATGTTTGTAACCACCATCGGCCCGGCGAGCCTGAGCATGTATTTCAGGGAAGCCTCGTTGTCGGAGCTGTCCAATATCTGTGTTTCCGTCGGCTCGGCCATTGGCGAAGTTTCTGTTATGTGGTGAGCCTTGCGATTTGCTCGGCTGAAACACCCTCTATCACAATTTCCTTAACGCTGCTTGTCAGACCGGACACAATCCTGACGGCGGTTTTCTTTACTGACAATTTCTTTGCGAGCAGTTCAGCCAGGGCGGCATTTGCTTTGCCTTTTTCAGCAGGCGCCGCAATTTTAACTTTTAACATGTCATCGAGTATCCCGGCCAGAGCCGTCCTGCTGCTGCCCGGCACGACCTTAACCTTCAGCGAAACGGCGCTGCCGATTTGTCTGATATTGAGTTTGCTCATAAAAAATCGAACCAGCACGACAGCGGGGGACTATTGCATCTCAGGAAATTTTTACTGTATCGAAATCACTCTAAGCCTTCGCGAAGGTTCGAGCCGATGGCCATTTGGACATATTTTTCTATCTGCTCAGCCAGTTCGCCCAGCGAAGCAATTTGAAAATCCTCGTGATAGCTGGGTATCAGCTCACCGCTGATTGCCTTTTTGAAGACCTTGATACGTATGATGGAAGGCTGTTGGCCGGCCTTGGTAAAATCGTTGTCCTTGTGCTCGGTCAGCTCCACCCGCCAGTCTTCGCTGACAAAAACCAGGCACTTGCCGGTATAAACCGCCGTCGGAAAATAATCCTTTAGCTTATTTATCATTTCCATACGCTAACCTGCTGCGCCGACCAGCTCCTTTATATTCGATACATCCTTGCGACGGCAATAGTCTTCGATTCCGCCGATAATTTTTTTTGCACAATCGGGTATTATAAAATTCCACGTTCCGACCGCGACAGCCGTCGCGCCGGCGAGAATAAACTCGACCGCATCCGAGGCGTTTCGTATCCCGCCGCCACCCAGTATCGGAACCTTCGTTTCCTTAGTCACCTCGTTATACACCTTGTTGACCATATAGACCGCTATGGGTTTTATGGCAGGGCCCGATAGCCCCCCGGTCCGATTGGCCAGCACGGGCCTTTGTCTTTCGATATCGATTACCATTGCCGTGAAAGTATTGACTAAACTAAGTGCATCGGCGCCGGCTTCGACTGCCGCACGCGCGATTACACTTATATCAGTGACATTAGGAGACAGCTTGACTATCAGGATTTTTTGTCCCGACGCTGCCTTTACCGCAGAGGTAATATCTTTAACCTGCACCGGGTCCGTCCCGAACGTGATGCCGCCTTTTTTGACGTTGGGGCAGCTGATGTTAAGCTCGAAGCCCGCTATCGCCTGCTCGCTGCTCAATTTATTCACGACCGTAACATATTCTTCGATGGTCTCACCCGCCACATTTACAAAGACCGCCGGCTTCATTTTTTGTAGTAGCGGCAGTTTCTCTTCGATGAATTTATCCAGCCCTATATTCGCCAGGCCGATTGCGTTGAGCATACCCGAATCCGTTTCGACGATTCGCGGCACGGGGTTTCCCATTCTCGGCTTTGCCGTAATACTTTTAGTGATGAATCCGCCGAGGCTGTCTACGTCCGTAAACTCAGCCAGCTCGTCGGCATAGCCGCACGTACCCGACGCTGTAAACACCGGGTTAGCCAGCTTCAGCCCCGCAAACTCAACCGAAATATCAACGTTACTTTCCATATCTTTTATGAGTCGTTCCCCGGCTTTAATCGTTATAATTTGTGGCCGTTCTTTTCTAAATGAAAGACGACTTCTTTTGCGTCGAAGACCGGGCCGTCCTTGCAGCACAATTTGTATTCGGTCTGTCCGCTGTCGCCGACCCTGCACTCGACCGCGCAGCTCTGGCAAATGCCAATTCCGCAGGCCATCCTTCGCTCCATACTTACCTGGCAGTCTATTTTTTTCGCGTTGGCTATGCGCGCGACCTCGGCGAGCATAGCTTCAGGCCCGCAGGCGTAGATTATCGTCTGCTCGGCCGAGACCTCGTTTTCCTCAAGCCACTGACTAAGACACTGTGTTACAGGCCCGTGAAAACCGGCGGAATCGTCGTCGGTTGCAATCTGCGATTCGACACCAAATCTGGCAAAGGCGTGGATAGGAAATCCTATTTCTTTTGATATCTCGTCGATTCGTCCTTCGAAGGGCAGTTTGCTCTTTGTCTTGGCGCCTGCAAAGACAAGCGGGTAGATGTCCGAATGTTCCATACTGAGCACACCGGCTAAATGCTGTATCGGCGGGGCGCCCATACCGCCTATTACCAATAGCGCGGTGTTTTTTCCCTGTGGTATGGAGAAGCCGTTGCCCAGCGGACCCAGAACAGTGATTTTGTCCGCCGGTTTGAGGGTGGTCATTCGCAGTGAGGCTGGGCCCAGCGCACAATACAGAATCTCGACTGTGGTTGTCTTGTCGTCTTTGGTGGTGACTTCGCAGAAGCTGTAGGGCCGGCGAAGGATTATCCCCCTTTGAACCGCATCGGCTTGCTGTTCGTTGAGCCTCTCAGCCGGCGGCGGGGCTGTGCCGGACAAGTCAAGCTGGGCAAACTGCCCCGGCATAGTCTGGGCAAATGCCTGTGCCCCCTGCTCGGAAAACTGCAGGATGAGCTTGTAAAAACAGCTTGAGATATGCCTGTTGGCGGTTACTACCGCCGTAAAGTCGCCTTTAGTTGCTCTGGTCTCGGTCATGGCTTCTAAGTATCCGAAACTTTCGGGCTTTGTCAATTTATTCCCTTAAAAACTCAAGGCCTAACCTGCGACCGGCCGGGACAAACTTAATCACTTCTTGCTTTTTGTTCCGAGCAGTTCGAGCGTATCGCCTATGACCGGCAGCGGTTTAATCTCAATCTTTGGTTCATAGGCGCTACCCGTCACGAGCACCTGCAGTACGCCGGGACTCAAAGCCGTTGTCAGCGACCTGATTATACCTTCCTTGATTGCGGCTATTCGCGGGCCGCGCGCCGCCAGAGTCAGTTCCAGTTTTTTGTTGGTCATATCCATCCAGCCGGTACCGGCAAATGTCAGCGTCGCGCCCGACAGTTCGAGTGTTTCAAACTGCAATCGCCCGTCCTTGATATAAGCATCGAAGAACATCCGGTCGAAGACATAATCGCTCGGCTCGGTGAGCTTTAATAAACCCAGTAATCTACCCACCATGGAAATCTTGCCTGCCCGCATCTTTTTTATTTCAATTCTGCACGTTCCCAGGTAGCTCGGTATCTCATTGACTCTGCCCGCGACATTGACCGTACCACTCATTCTGCCGGTGCTGAAACAGCTCCCGTCTTCGCAGTTCTCCGGCAGCTTTGCCCTGTCAGCCAGGAACTTCTGCAAATTCGCACCGTCAAAACCACTCTGCAGCTCGAAATACGGCGCCCGATTCGGCTTGACGGCAATTTCGATTCGGCCGGTCATTCGCCCGTCATAGAAATTTCCAACGAAACCGTCGGCGACCCATACCCGCCTGGCCGGGTCATAGTCGAGTCGCGTCTTCAGGTTATAAAATCTCTTATCCTGTATCGGAAAGTTGTTTACATCGACGTCAACCAGAGCTGCGATAATACCCGTATCACCTTCATTGGCGTCATCCGCTATCTCCACGTCGCCGTTTATTCTGACACTCGGAGCCTTTGCATCCGCCGCCCGGCTGATAAGGTTATCGAGTATCACGGCGTTTTTGTTCACGGTGATATTGCCGGTAATGTCATTTGCGGTAAAACCGAGGACCTGCGGCCTGGCTGTTACGCCCTTACATTCTACTTCCACCTCGAAATCGATGTCACTGCCTCGTGTGTTCTTGTTGAGTTTAGCCGTATACGCCACCTGTCCCGACGGATTAAGTTTGTTTACTGTTTCCCGCATCCGCGGCGGGATAAGATTCAACAGCGCTTCGTCAATCCGCACATCATTGCTGCTCAGGGTCATTGCATACATAAGGTCTTTTCCGTCTTCGGTCGGCTGGAATGTTCCCTCCATCGAGACGGGCTGACCGGCGTATATACCGTTGAATTTCCTGAATTCTATGGAATTGGGCTTGAAGATACCATTTGCTTTTATATCCGTTATTGGCAGCGGCAGCATCGGAGGCCTCAGTATCGTATCCTCGAAATCCAAATCGGCCGTAAAGTCCGCCTTATTCGCATCGGCAGTTTCGTTGCGGACAAGTATCGTGCCCCGGCCGCTGCCGGACGGATTGAACTGGTTGTAAAGGTTTCTTTCTCTTTGCGGCAGGGCGTTCGCCAGCACGTTATCGAGCGGGATGTTATTGACATCTATGACCAGGTCGAATTTCGGCTGGGCAGTGTCCGTGTCGACTACTCTGCCGTTGATATTGATGTCGCTCGACAGCTTTTTCGAGTTAAGATTTGTCACCTTGATACTGTTATAGTCGAAGAACAAGTTCCCGGTCAGGTTGTCCAGCGGATAAGGGAAGTGCCTGTATGTACTGTTGACGTTCGCCAGGTCCACGTCCAGCCAGTATTTGCTGTGTCCCTGCGGCTCACGGCGCATGGTATAATCGAATTCAACGATTCCGTTGGGCTCGAAATCGTCCCAAAGTTTTTTTTGCACCGGCCACAGCGCTTCGTACAAGTCCCTGTCCAGCGCCATGTTCTTACTTCGTATCTCCACCTGTCCCTTTGTTCCCGCACCGAAATCGCCGAAGCCGCCGCCGATTATAAGGTCCACGTCACCATGTTTGCCGGCGAGGTTGTTAACCTTTATCGCGCTTTCCGAAAAATCGATTGTGCCTGTGATGTTCTCGATGAAGTACGGAAAGACGGTGTACAGGATGGAGACGTCTTTGCAGGTGATTACGCCTTTGAGTTTTGTTTTAGCAGGTTCGTTTAGATTGCCCTGGGCGTGCAGTTCCAGGTCGGACGAACCCGTCAGGCGGTATTGTTCTAACAGTCGGGCGATAGCAGATGCCGCTCCTACATTCCTGAGAGTCTTGGTCTTGCCGAGAATTGCCGGCGCTGCCGTTCTGTCTTTGGTGGTGAAGTCCTTTACACGAAGCTCCAGCTCGAAGCTGTCCGACCTGTCATATTGGTAGTCTGCTATGACCTCGTTTATCGACCATGTTTGCAGCATCGCCGGCAGGTCTTCGCTGCTTATGCTGCCGCTAAATGCGAAATGACCCGGCTCGTAGATGCCGACGATTCTGCCGGGGCGGTGTTGATGAAGCCTGGCCGTAGCCAGTTCGAACTCGTAGCCGTTACGGATTTCCTTTGACCGCTTCAGGCTTGCGTCTATTGGTATTCCGACCGCGGTTTCAGTTTTACCACGGGATATTTTACTGTAATTAATCTGGCCGTTTTTAAGACGAACCGCCGGAAGGACGCCGACTCCTTTACCCGAGGCCAGTTTTATCGCCCCGATGTTCCATTTGCCGCTGTCCAGGTCGTGCTGCACGTCGACAGTGAAATCCTGCACAATGATTTTCTTTAACTTCGGATTGAGCAGGAAAAGGCTGCCCAGGCCGAAACGCACATATACCTTGCGCGCTTTCAGAATCGTACTTTCGTAAGGCAGATGTTCGACAGGTTTTATCTGTAGTCCGCGAATCACTATCGAACCGTTCAGACTAAAAACTACCGAATCCGCCTTGACCCGCGTGTTGGTCAGCTCGGCAAGCTGATTCACCGCTATCGGCGGCAGGTACCGGCTCTCGATTACAAAAGCGCCGACGACTATCGCCGCTGTTATCAAAACTGCGATTACACGGCGCGCAACTTTTTTCCTGTCGCCTCCGGGCGTTGTTTTTTTGAGTTTGAAGAGCATCTGTATTAAGTGCTAAGCCTTGACCCTCTTTAGAGCCTTATCGGCGATATCACGGCGATAGTACGCACCGTCGAAACTGATTTTATCTACAGCCTCGTACGCCCGTTTTTGAGCTTCAAGGACATCAGCCCCCACAGCCGTTACGCCTAACACCCTTCCTCCGCTGGTTACCAGTTTGCCGTCCTGTTCTTTTGTGCCGGCCTGGAATACGAAGACATCTTCGAGCGCGTTAGCTTCGTCAATACCCGTAATTACCTTGCCCTTTTCATATTCGCCGGGATAACCGCCGGAAGCCATCACTACACACACCGCGGGTCGCGGGTCCCATTTTAGCGTCACCTCATCGAGCTTCTCATCGCATACCGCCAGCATCACTTCAAGCAAATCACTTTTTAATCGCATAAGTATAGGCTGAGTCTCCGGGTCGCCGAAACGAACGTTGAATTCGAGCACGCGAGGCCCGGCCGCCGTAACCATAATACCGGCATAAAGCACGCCTTTGTAAGGGCTGTCGTGACGGTTCATCCCGTCGACCACCGGTACGAGAATCTCACGGTTTATGTGGTCCATCAGCTTGTCGGTAACCACCGGGGCGGGGCTGTACGCCCCCATCCCGCCCGTGTTCGGCCCGGTATCGCCGTCACCGATAGGCTTGTGGTCCTGGCTCGATTCCATTACGTAGATATTCCTGCCGTCAACGAAAGCAAGTATCGATGCTTCCTCGCCCAGCAGTTTGTCTTCGACGACAATTCTTTTGCCGGCGTCACCGAAAATTTTATCGACCATAATCTTTTCCGCTGCCAGTATCCCGTCAGACGGGTCGTCGCAGACGAAGACACCCTTGCCTGCCGCAAGGCCCGCCGCCTTTATAACTACAGCCTCGTCACGCGATGCGATAAAGGTCTTGGCGTCGTCGAACCTGTCGAATACTCGCCCCTCGGCAGTTGAAATTGCACAGGAGCGCATAAGATGTTTTGCGAAGGCTTTGTCCGCTTCGAGTCTTGCCGCCTCTTTGCACGGACCGAATGCTTTTATCCCAGCCGCTTCGAACGCATCGACCACGCCGTCAGCCAAAGGCGCCTCCGGACCGGCCACCATCAGACCTATCTTTTTTTCCTTTGCAAACTCGATTAGCTCACTTATGTCGTTTGCACTTATAGGGACATTCTCACCGCATTGGGCCGTCCCGGGATTACCGGGTGCGGTATAAAGTTTCGACAGGTTCTTCGATTGTGACAG
>CAZFHM010000100.1:0-8747 GCA_964518825.1 uncultured Pirellulales bacterium | reverse complement strand
GCAGGCCGTTGCGGCCGATTGCTTCGGCGGCGGCTTCGGCGATGGAGCCAATCATCAGGCTGTGGCTAAAAGTGCCCGGAGCTTCCATTGCAAGTCGCTTTAGCAGGGGCTGATTGGCGTCGCTGTAGTCGAGCAGGGTCATACTTGTGGCGATGCGAAAGGCCTTTTCGATAAGCGGCAGCAGACCCTGAATAATGACGCTTACCACCAGCGCTGCGAAACCGTGCCAGCCGGCATTGCTCAGGGCGGTTAACGGCTTGACGTCCACTGTGAGAAAATCAAGTGCCAGGGAGGTTGCCGATGCGACAACGGCGGCGACGACGCCGACCTGCAGAAGCTTAATGCGTGTTCTGACTTCTCTCAGTGACAGGCAGCACGTGTAAGACGTGGCGCCCATAATAAGGAACGGCCTGATGTCGGGATTTGCCGCATCTGTAACTGCAAATGCGGCGAGGACACAATAGAACGTACTCATTCCAACGGCGAATCGCTGGTCGTAGGCGATGGACAGGATGATAGCTGCGACGGCGGCGGTGCCGGTGCCCCAGCAGGTATTGCCGGTCAGTGCGAAGCCGGCCTTGGCGACGGCCAGCAACATTGCCAGGAGTATGACCAATGCGGTGGCGCGGGCGTGATTTCTGATTATCCGGCCCTGATAGTGACGGATGTACAGGGCCGCGGCTACGGAAACTAATATCACGCTTACGACGGCTGCAATTGTGGGAACAAGTTTTATTTCGCGTTTGAACTCCACTGCAAGGACGAAGATTGCAAGGATGACAAACAACAGCCAAATCAGGAAAGAATTGACAAGGTGTGGTGCGACGAATCGTCTGCGTTTGGCGGCACGTTCCGCGGCGATGCTCTTTCGCACGTTCGTTCGTCTCGGGTTGAGTTTTTTTAGAAACAGAAATCGCATATCAATGAAATCCGAAGCACTAAATCCTAAATCCTAAACAATACCAAAATCCTAAATCCCAATGACCAAAACAGTACCAAAGCTGAGGTGCAAGTGCTGTTTTGAACATTGCATTTTTTGTCATTTGAATTTATTTAGAGTTTCGATATTAGAATTTAGGATTTATCTTTCTTGCCGTAAGCGCGGACGATACTCTGCACCAGTTTATGCCTTACGATATCCTTTTCTACGAGTTCGACGTATCCGATACCCTTAATACGGCGTAATTTAGCAATGGCTTCGACCATGCCGCTGACTTTCCCCTTTTCGAGGTCGACCTGCGTAATATCCCCGGTGATAATCATTTTTGAGCCTAAGCCGAGCCTTGTCAAGACCATAAGCATTTGCAGAGGCGATGTGTTCTGGGCCTCGTCGCAGATGATTACCGAATCATTGAGGGTTCGTCCCCGCATAAAGGCAAGCGGGATTATCTCGATGATGTCCAGCTCTATGAATTTTCGCATCTGTGCAAATTCCATCATATCTTCGAGGGCGTCGAAGAGCGGTCTCAGATACGGATTGACTTTCGCCTGTATGTCACCTGGCAGGAAGCCGATTTTTTCACCGGCCTCGACTGCGGGCCGGGCCAGGACGATTCTTCTGATTTGTTTTTTCCTGAGCATCGAGACGGCGACCGCTACAGCCAGGTAGGTCTTTCCCGTTCCGGCCGGGCCTATGCAAAAAGTAACGTCGTTTTTCAGCATAGTCTCGATGTATTTGAGCTGGCCCTTCGTGGAGGGCTCTATGACTTTTTTCTGTGCATAGACGGTTATTGCCTGGCCGGACGCTTGCTCTGTCGCCATGTCGTGTTTTTCGATAAATTGCATTACGTCGGCCGTGCCCAGTGAATCGCTGCGAATGAGATGCTTCTGCATTTTGTCGAGAGCTTCGGCGGCGGCGTTGACGCTTTCAGCCTTGCCGGTGATGGTAAGGATTTCATTTCGGGCGGTGATTTGCACGTCGAGGTTTTTACGCAGCAGCTTGAGGTTCGAATCGGCCGGGCCGAAAAGCTCGAGCTTTTTGTGAATGGGTTCTAATTTTATGTTAACCTGCAAAATCTGCTCCTATTCAACGACCGAAGAGCACAAAAAACAGATACGCAAAAGGCGCCGCCGGCAACAGTGAGTCGATGACATCGAGCAGGCCGCCGAATCCCGGGACACCTTTCGAGGCGTCCTTTTGTTCAGCGTCCCGCTTTAAGAGCGACTCGGCCAAATCTCCGAGCTGGCCTATAAACGCAAAGACAACGGCAAAGACCACCGCCGCGAGCCAGGACATTATACCAGAAATCGCGGCGAATAAAACGGCGGCTATGACAGCCAAAACGATGCCGCCGGCCATGCCTTCCCAGGTCTTGCCGGGACTGATTCGCGGTGAGAATTTATGTTTGCCCCAGAGCGACCCTGCGGTGTAAGCCCCTATATCAGTGCACTTTACAGTCGTTATAAACATCAGTAACGCAATCGTGCCTTTTTCGATTCGCAGCAGTACGAAAAAGCCGGGCAAAAGGCCCATGTAGAAAATAGCAAAAAGATTTGCTCCGCAATTTGACAGGATATTAACCGGGCCTGAGCGAAAATACTGCAGGGCGAACAGGCCGAGCAGAGCAGCGACGGCGACGGCGGCGAGGTATTTGTCGGCGGTAATGTTGAAAAGCTGCGGCCAATACCAGGTTGTTGCAAGGGCGATAGAACAAAGGACAGCGAACGGCTTGAAGATAGTAAGGCCCCTGGCGGCGGCGAGATTCGACATCTCCAGGTTGACAGGGACAATCAGGACAGCAATCAGGATGCACAACAGCGTGGCCTGGACGGGTATGTCGTTGGCGGAGTACCCGGCGGGCAAATTAAGCCGGCCATCGAGCAGAAGAACGGCGGTGAAGAAAACCGTCATCAACGTTCCAAATATCAATCTGTGTTTGAGCATACTCCCAATCGGTCAATGTTACAGAAATTGTTTTTGTCAATCCGTTTTGTGTAACTGGTTGTCGGTTTGGCCGAAGCGTCGGACTCTTTTCGAATAGGCTAATATGGCCTTTTCCAGTTCCGGTTCGATAAAGTCCGGCCAGTAAATATCGGTGACATAGAACTCGCTGTAGGAAATCTGCCAGAGCAGAAAGTTGCTCACTCTCAGTTCACTTGCGGTTCTAATCAGCAGGTCGGGGTCGGGTAATGCCTTGGTATATAAATGGCTGCTGATACAGTTCTGGTCTATATCATCGAGCGATAATTTTCCGTTTTTGCATTCAGAGGCGATAGTTTTTACGGCGTGTACGATTTCGTCCCGACCGCCGTAGTTCAGGGCCAGCGCGAGTCTCATGCCGGTATTTCGAGCGGTAAGCTCGAGTGTTTTATCCAGCTCTTTAATGAGTTGTGCCGGGAGTTTTTCGAGGGTTCCGAGATGGACAAGCTTAACGTTGTTGCGTTCGAGCATCGGCCGAATGGCGACCAGATACCTGGTATAAATATGCATCAGGGCGTCCACTTCAGCTTTAGGCCGCTTCCAGTTTTCGATACTGAAGGAATACAGGGTTAGCGCCTCGACGCCGAGATTGACGCAG
Organism: uncultured Pirellulales bacterium; assembly: GCA_964518825.1. Classification (GTDB taxonomy): domain Bacteria; phylum Planctomycetota; class Phycisphaerae; order Sedimentisphaerales; family Anaerobacaceae; genus JBBABK01. Next base: position 5,229 of record CAZFHM010000100.1, on the reverse strand, counting down.
TGGACGGCGACTTTCTCGACGGTTTTTCCGCCCTGTCGATGGCCGAAGATTCTTGATTGGCCTTTCTGCTCGGCCCATCGGCCGTTGCCGTCCATAATGATGGCGATGTGCCTGGGGATTTGCTGCGGGTCGATTCCCAGACGGCTTGCCGTTTCTTTCTGCTTTTGCTCGAAGCTCTGGTTCACTTGTTTTTTAGCCGATTATCTGAAAATTGTCTGACGACGTTTCGGTCCCACCCCGATTATACTTACCGGCGCTGCGGTGAATTCTTCTACCAAAGCAACGTATCGTTTTGCATTTTCCGGCAGGTCGTCGAATCTGGTTATCCCCGATAAATCTTCGTCCCAGCCGTCAACGGTCTGGTAAACCGGCTCGGCCCCGGCGAGCGTTTCAATATTTGACGGGAAGAATGTCGAATCCTCTGAGCCTATTTTATACGCTTTGCAGATGTTAAGCTGTTTGATACCGCTGAGCGTATCGAGGTGCATAAGTGCAATGGCGTCGATACCACCGATGGTGACGGAGTAGCGTACTGCGACGGCGTCGAACCAGCCGCATCGGCGTGGTCTGCCGGTGGTGGTGCCGTATTCGTGTCCGCGGTCGCGAATGTACGAGCCGATGTCGTTGTTCTGCTCGGTCGGGAAGGGTCCTGAGCCGACGCGTGTGGTATAGGCCTTTGCGACGCCGATAAACTTATCGACGTTTTTGGCAGGCACGCCGCAACCGGCGCTCATTCCGAGCGAGCTTGCGTTGGAGCTGGTGACAAATGGAAAGGTCCCGTGGTCGAGGTCGAGAAGCGTTCCCTGGGCGCCTTCGAAGAGGATGGATTTTTTCTGCTCTATAGCCTTGTGCAGGAGCTGTGTTGTATCGGTGATAAACGGAACGAGTTTTTGTGCGTAGAGTTTACATTTTTCGAAGATTTCTTCAGCGTCGAGCGGCTCGGCGTTATACAGTGCAGTGAAGATTTTATTTTTGTGCCCGACGATTTTTACGAGCTTCTGTTTGAGTGCGTCGAGGTCGGCCAGATCCGCGGCCCTTACGGCGAACGTTCTGCCGACCTTGTCGGCGTAGCACGGGCCGATTCCTCTTATAGTGGTCCCGATTTTGTTTTTGCCGAGTGAGTTTTCTCGGAATTGGTCTTCGGCTTTGTGGTAATCGAGGACAAGATGCGCATTCTGGCTTATGAACAATCGCCCTGTCAGCGTGAAGCCTTTTTGAGCGAGCGAATCGATTTCTCCGGTCAGGCAATCGGGGTCTACAACGACACCGTTTGCGATTACGCAGGTTGTTTCGGGCCTGACTGCGCCGCTGGGCAGAAGATGCAGGGCGAATTTCGTATCGCCGATGACGACGGTATGGCCTGCATTCGCGCCGCCGGCGTATCTGACGACGATATCAGCCTTTTCGGCGAGAGTATCGACGATTTTGCCCTTGCCTTCGTCGCCCCACTGTAATCCCACGATACAGGTATTCATCAAAAGTTCCCCGACTCAAAATATAAGGCCGCAGAGAGAATATCGACAAAGATAAACCGCAATAGCTGCACCAAAGAGCGTATTGCGGTTGACCGTGCAGATTGTATTCGGTCAGGGAATAATTTCAAGTGATTTTTGAGACCAGGTGCTCGAGGATGGCTTTTAGATTATCGTATTTTTTATAGCTCAGGGCCCTGAGGACATTCCTGCCGTCCGCATTTTTGTAGGTGATTATGAAAAACCCCCTGGCCTCGAAGTGAGTCTTGTCAACCTGCTGTATTGAATTATAGGGAATCTTTTCTTTTTCGCTGATGATAAGCTCATTTTCGTCTGCGACGACCTTTTTGTTTCGTACGGTGAGCCAGAAAATCGCGGCTGCAACAGCGGCGACTCCCATGTAGTAAGGGCCTTGGCGGTTAATAGTAAGATACGGCTTCGGACTGCCGTCGGGATTGGTGTGTTCTGCAATCCAACCTTCGTTGAGATATCCGTCGTAAACACACCAGCCGCCCACGACGAGAAGGATGAGTATATAAATCAGGCAATTTGTTTTTCTGTACTTGCTGTAAGGTGCTTCGACAGCCATGAAAATCCTCTCCTTTCGGTTAAGACAGTCTCCTGTGAGCGATGGCGTTAATAAGCGGCCTGACGAAATGGGGGACGATTTTTTCTTCCATTAGTGTTTCGAGCAGGCGGCACTGGTTTTCGAAGGAGTGAACGGCGTTGAATTTGGCCGAGGTCTGCGGATACTGTCGGACGGTAAGCGACAGGCTGATTGCCTGGTCCGACCGGTCTTTCGGTTTACGGGGGTCGTAAACGCTGGTCTTGGATTCGACACTTATGCGAGCCTGGGTACAGGAATCTTCGGACAGGCCCAATATAACGGCCGGGTTGACGCCGATAGTCCTGGCATCGGGTATTTCCACAAGGCAGGAGAAGGCCGAGCCGGCCAGCAGTGCTTCGGTGATGACCTCATCGTGGTTGTCGGGGCAATCGAAATCTAGCGTGATTGTCACGTCGAGTGAACTTATGTCGAGATGGCTGAGACTGAGCATATAAGGGGCCAGTTCGAGGACGAATTTGTGCTGGGTATAGGCGTCGTCGAAGTTGTCGGGGTTGACCATTCCCGATGCAAGCCGGTCGGTGTCGATGCAGACCCAGCGGTATCGGCCGGTGTCCTGAGATGATTCGAGGTAGTATTCGCTCTGGCTGCGGCGCGACAGGTTGTTCATAGCTGGGTATTGCTTCTGGATACGTTCGAAAAAGGCCAGGATGGTGTCCCTCTGCGCGGGCAGTTCCAGCTCGGTGTTTACACACATATCGAGATAAAAATCGTCACACAACGAACTTAAGTCGCCAGGCATTTCGCGCTCCCGATAACTGCTCAAAGACTCCTGATTTTCTCAGAAAGGCGGTGTTTGGGCAAGGCAAAAGCGGGTAAATTGGGTGAAACAGTCAGGTTTTTTTCGTACTTGTATGCTGCGGACTTCCTACTGGAGTGGGTTATAAGGTTGCCGGTCCGGCGAATCGGGCGGCTAGGGCAGCTCCTGAGTGTCCGGACCGAAGCAATCGAGCAACGGTGTGGTTTTTGTTTCAACGCATGTAGCGGCGTAGAGATACATTGCCGCCGACCATGTTTGCCAGTCCTGGCCGCGTGGGCTCTGGTCCCGGGCGGCGAGCCACTCGTTGAAGCCGAACTCGACCTGTTCCACACGGGCGGGCCTGACCAGCTCGGTAAACGCCGCGAGTTTTCTTTCGGCGAGCTGATGCCGGCCGGCGGCGACCAGGGCGGCAATGTAGAAACCGCAGATGAAAGGCCATATGCCGCCGTTATGATATTCGCCGGGTCGGTTGTACTTTTCGTAGCGCGGCCGCCAGTCGGGGTCGGACGGCTTGATGTACGGGAAAAGACAAGGCGGCAAATCACTGTCCAACTGACCGCTTTGACGAAGAGCGCGGCATTCCCTCTCTATCCAGGCAATCAACTGGCGGGCCCTGGAGTGCGGGGCGATGCCGGATAGAATGGCCAGGCTGTTGCCCAGGAGGTCGAATCGCTCGCTGCGATAAACCTTGTAAGACCACATCGCGTAATACGGCTTATGTCGAAGTAACAGACCTTCGTGGACGTGACGCTGCTGTCTTTCGCCCTTGACTGTGAAATGGACCATATACTCGCGCAGCCGGGACGCGCGGTCATCCAGACCGAGCAGTTTTAGATATATGTAGGTAATCGTGTTGACATACAGGCCGTAGCCCACAACCCATTGCTCATCGCGCCAGTCGGTGGTCGGCATCTGTGCGATTAACGCGCGGTTGGAAGGGCTTTGATATTCCATCCAAGTAAGAGACTTGTTTACAACGTCGTCGAGGAAATCCGTCCGTCCGGTAGCCTTTCGGTAGAGTCCGACAGCCATGAGGAACAACGGCGTGGTGTCGCTGGCGCCGCGGTCTTCGCCGTCGTGTACGAGCGAGGGGATGTGGCCGAGCGGAGTTTGATTTTTCGCGAGGGTTTCGAGGACTCTTTCGAGCGAGGCGAGGAGCTTTTTGTTCTTTGAAACTAAAATGCCGAGACTTGCAATCATCAAATCGCGTGTGTACGGTTCCGGATAGCCCCATCCGGCGGTTCGCGGCAGGCCGCGATACGGCCCGTGCGCATTATGAAGCAGGACTTCAACGGCGGCCTGCTTCGCCCGTGCGATTTTGTTTGAAAGGTCTTTATTCATATCGTTCAGAGATTGAGTTTTTCGGTCACTATTTCGACGAATCTTTTTGCGACTACGCGGTAGTCGAAATACTTAACAGCCCTTTCGCGTCCGGATTTTCCCATCTTGATTCTTAGCTGTTCATCGGTCATCAGTTTCATCAGGTAATCGGCGATGTCATAAACACTGGCCCTGTAGTCCACCACGCGAGGTTCGCTGAAGACGTACCTGTGTCTCGACTCGTATCCGGATTCTTCGCCGACGGTGGCCTCTCTTAGCAGAATTTCCTGGGCCACCTCGGCCAGGAACGCATTTTCACCGTGCACCATCGTATCAAGCATACCCATAGCCTTAATCCCGATTACGGGTTTGCCGCAGGCTCCGGCCTCGACCTGAATCATTCCGAAGCCTTCGAGCCGCGAAGGCGCAGCGTATATGTCGCAGGAGGCGAGCAGATAGGGCATAAAGTTTCGGCTGATGATGTTGGTGGTGTAGACCACGTTCTTGTCGATGCCGAGCTGGCTGGCGAGCTGCAGGTCAATGAGGTTCTGGGCTTCTGTTCTGGGCTGAGGCCAGACCTTGCATATATATTTCCAGTCCGGCGCCTTAATATCATTTATAGCCAGGGCCTGCATAACTTCCTGAGCACCCTTGCTGCTGGCGTCGCCGCCGATTGTAAGAATCATTACCTGGTCGGGCGCGACGCCGAGGGCCTCTCTGACTGCGACTATCTTTGGGTCGTTTTTGTCGCGCGGCCTGAACGCCTCGGTATCACAGCCGACGGGAAGCACCTCGATGTTATTTCCGCTCAGGCCGTCCCTGATATAAACCTGCTTTACCCAGTTGGAAGTTACAAGAATCAAGGGCAGAGACTCGAGCACCTCGCGGTAATTGGCCATAAAGCCGTCGGCGACAAGCCAGGGCACGGGCTGAATCCCGTATCTTTGGGTGTGCAGCACGAGAAAGGGGGTATGGCCCCAGTAGCCGACCCCGACGACGATGTCCGGTTCAAACCATCTGTAATACCACTCCTTTTCCTGGCCGGATTCGAA
>CAZFHM010000099.1:0-8920 GCA_964518825.1 uncultured Pirellulales bacterium | reverse complement strand
CACGCTATGCTTCCCGAGCTTACTGTCAGTAAGATTGAAATTGTCGGCAACCGTAGTGTCACCGACTCGCAGGTCCTGGCCACGGTCCGCAGCCGAGTCGGGGCGATGTTCAGCTCCGATATGGCCGAAGAGGATACTAGGAGAATCGCCCGCCTGCCCGGTGTCGAATATTCCTATTACAGCATCACTGTCGCTGATGACCGCATCGAGCTGACTTTCGTGGTCGTCGAAAGGAACATCGTCCGCGCCATTATCTTTACGGGAAACGAGCAGTTCAAATCCGGCCAGCTTGTAAAAGACATCAATTTCAAACTTGGTGACTATCTCGACCCTGTCCAGGCCCGGGCCGGCGTCACCGCCCTGGTCGATTTTTACAAGGGCAAGGGCTTCCCGTTCGTCGCCGTCACTCTCGACGCCGACAAACTCTCCGAAGGCAGAATCATCTACCGTATCAATGAAGGTCAAAGGGTCAAAATCGGCAACGTTCGATTCAGCGGAAACGAAAAACTGAAAACCAAAGACCTGATGAAAATAGTTAAAATCCGAAAGAAAAAATTCGTCGTCTTTACAAGATACTACGTTGAAGACGAAGTCGTCAAAGACGTCACCAACCTGCAGAACGTTTACTACCAGAGGGGCTTTCTCGACAGCAAAATCGAGCCGGAGCTCGAGTATAATGAGGACAAAACCTCCGCCGTGCTCATTTTTAAAATCACCGAAGGAGTCGCCTATACCGTCGAGCAAATCGAACTTCTCGGCATCACCCATTTCGACGAAAAGGAGCTGCGTGAAAAACTAAAGCTCGAGGTCGGAAAGGTCTATAACGAAAAGGAGGCCGATTACGACGTCAAAAAGCTCCTGGCCGACTATCGCGAAGCGGGCTTCATTGAAGCTGACATCGAAAAGAAAAAACAGTTTGTCGCCGAAGATAAGGTCAAGGTTCAATACGACGTCAAGCCGGGCAGCCGATTCAAAATCGGCCGAATCAATATCACCGGCAACAAGGACACTCAGGACAAAGCCGTAAGGCACGTCCTCGATGAATATGACTTCAAGCCGGGCCTGTGGTATAACGCCGACACCGCCCGAGGCGACGGCAGCGGCTACCTCGAAAAACTCATCCGCAGCATGACCGTCGCGCAGGCGGCAACCGTTACACCATTCGGAGACGACCCCAACTCACGGGACGCCCAGGTCAACATCACCGAAGGACAGACAGGCATGATTCTCCTCGGCGCCGGCGTTGGCTCGGACAGTGGTGTCATCGGACAGTTAGTATTTGAGCAGAGGAATTTCGATATTAAGGACAAACCCAAAAGCCTGTCGGAACTGTTTACCGGAAAGGCTTACAAAGGTGCAGGCCAGACATTCAGAATCGCTCTCGAACCAGGTACCGAGATGAGTCGATACTCAATCAGCTTTAGCGACCCCTACTGGCGGGACAAGCCCATCTCGATGGATTTGGCCGGCTCCAGCTTCGCGCGTGGACGAGAGTCATACGACGAGGGAAGAATAAAGGGCTTTCTCGGTTTTGAAAAACGCTACAAAAACCAGTGGCGGCGAAGTATCTCCACCAGGGTCGAGCAGGTCGATATCACCAATATCGATCTGCTCGCGCCTCTTGAAGTCCGCGAGGACAAAGGCAAAAGCAACTTGTTCGGCCTAAGGTTCGGCACCGGCAAAGACATGAGAAACGACCGGTTCAATCCCACCGAGGGTTACACTTTTGACGTAGGCTATGAACAGGTCGCCGGAGACTATACATTCGGCATCGTCGACACCACTTACCGTTACTACAAAACCATCCACGAGGACCTTGCTGAAAATAAAACCGTCCTGGCCATAAAACTTCTCGGCGCCACTACCGTCGGCAACGCGCCTGTTTTTGAAAGGTTCTATGCCGGCGGAAACGGTACCTATGGTATTCGCGGCTTCGAGTACAGGGGCGTAAGCCCGAGGGGCCTGCCGTATAATGCTAAAACGAAAACGTTTGGCAAAACCAAGAAGGACCCCATCGGCAGTGACTGGGTCGCACTGGCAAATGCCGAAGTTACCGTTCCGCTCGGAAGCGAAACGTTTTCCGCCCTGTTCTTTATTGACAGCGGTATGGTCGATGAGGGCGGTTACCGAGCCGCCGCCGGTACCGGAATCCAGATACTCATACCGCAGTGGTTTGGACCTGTGCCAATGCGGTTCGAAATTGCCGCACCTTTGATGAAAGACAGCGAAGACGATACGCAGGTCTTCAGCTTCTCTGTCGGAAGACTGTTCTGATTCTGTTCTCCCGTTTTGCGGCTTGATGGAGTTAGTCGAAATCAAAACGGGGTTCGTGTGAAACCGAAAAGCTTTTTTGCGAAAGGACGAACTGATGAGTAAGAAAACCTTCCTTGCTTGTTGCATAACAGCCGTTGTCGTTATGGCTTTGGTTTTTGACGGTAATGTCGCAAAATCAAAATCAGAACCGGCCGGTTCCGTAACTATCGGCGTGGTCAGTGTTAAACGCATCTTTGACGAGTCGAAAAAGAATGCCCAGTTCAAGGATGAAATGACCGCCGAACAGGAAAAAGTGCTGGCACAGCTCGAAAAAGCACGGGCTGAAATCGAAGCCGAAAAAGCGGGACTCAAGACCCTCAAACCAGGCAGCACCGAGCACATGGGCCAGGTAAAAGTGCTGATGGAAAAACAGGCCAAACTCAGTGCCGAACAGGAATTCCAGAAACAACAGCTTACTATCAAGGAACGTCAGTGGATTGAGCAAATGCACAATGATATCATCCGCATCACCGGAGAAGTCGCCGGGACGCGAGGGCTGGGCATCGTCCTCGAAAGCAGCGAAATTGACTTGGCCGAGGTCCCCGACGATATGCTGGTCATGAGTATCCTGATGCGGACCGTGATGTACTCCGCAGGCGGCATCGACATCACCGATGAAGTCATGGCGAAGCTTGACGGTGGAAAGTAAGGCATTGCGCTGACGTTAAAGGCTGTTCATAGTCATGTTTACCACAGCTCAAATTGCTGAAAAAATAGGCGCCCGCCTCGCCGGTGACGGTTCGGTCGAGATAAAAGCTGTTGGTCCGGCCGGGGCGGCCTGCGCGACCGACATAACCTTCGCCGCCGATGATAAACACCGCGAGGCACTTGCAAATTCCGCCGCCGCCGCCGTTATCGTTAACGAACTTGCGGATAACTTTGGCGGCCCTCAGCTTATCGTCAAAGACGTCAACGCCGCACTGATAGAAACCATGAAACTCTTTGCGCCGAAGCTGACACCCGCCGCTGCCGGCGTGCACCCGACTTCTGTAATCGGCCAAAACGTCGAAATCGCCGACAGCGCTTCACTCGGCCCGAACGTGACTATAGCTGATAACGTTCGCATCGCGGATAATTGCGTGCTCGCCGCCGGTGTACGAATCGGTGAAAACTGCACAATCGGCCGCGACACTCGCCTCGATTCCAATGTTGTCGTTTACCATAATTGTCGTATCGGCAGCGGCGTAATAATCCAGGCCAATACCACCGTCGGCTCGACAGGTTTCGGATATGCCCCGGTCAACGGCCGGCCCGTACTGATTCCTCACAACGGCGGAGTCGTTATAGAAGATTTTGTGGAAATCGGCGCCAATTGCTGCATCGACCGCGCAAAATTCGGAAACACAATAATCGGCGCCGGGACCAAGATAGACAATCTTGTCCAGATTGCGCACAATGTAGTTATAGGTAAGTGCTGCCTTATTGTCGGCCAGGTCGGAATCTCCGGAAGCAGCAGGCTCGGCGACGGCGTCGTCCTTGCAGGACAGGTCGGAATAGTCGACAATGTTACCATTGGCGACGGGGTTATCATCGGGGCACAGGCCGGCGTGGTCAGAGACACACCAGCCGGCAAAAAGCTCCTCGGCTCACCCGCGATAGATTATGCCGAAAAAGTCCGGGAGTTTGCGCTGGCACATCGCCTGCCGAAGATGGCCGAGCAACTGAAAGAACTGATTAAAAAGGTAAATGCTCTTGAAGCTGCAGCAAACGATAAAAAATGAAGCCGGTTTTCCCGGCCGCGGACTTTTTACCGGGGAGCATGCGCAGGTAACCTTCAAACCGGCGCCTGTAAACTCCGGAATACAGTTCGTGCGCACCGATATGCCTGAGCGCATCGCCATTCGAGCACTGCCCACCAGCCTGGCTGAGCGGAGCCGGAGAACCACCCTGAAAAAAGGCCCTGCCACAATCGAAACCGTCGAGCACTGCCTTGCCGCAGTCGCTGCGCTGGGAATCGACAACCTTACCATTGAAGTCAATGCCTCGGAGCTGCCCGCACCGGATTGCAGCAGTGCAAAGTACTTCCGCACGCTTAAAGAAGCACAGGTTGTAGAACAGGACGTCGAAAAGAAAGAGTTTGTAATCACCGAGCCCATCAGCATCAACCATGGTGACGCTTCGATATACGCCCTGCCCAACCGTGACGAGCAGGGCCTGAGCATCACTTATGACCTGGACTATACAGGCCACACCGGAATCGGCAGGCAAATCTTCAGCTGCCGGCTTACATCGCAGAGTTTCGAAAAAAACCTGGCGCCCGCAAGAACCTTTTTGCTCGAAGCCGAAGCCAAACACTTTCAGTCACGCGGAATGGGCGCGCACCTCGGACCGAGGGACATCCTCGTTATCGACTCGGACGGCCCCATCAAGAACAGCTTTCGTTTTCCAGATGAGTGCGTCCGCCACAAAATCGTGGACCTCATCGGCGACCTTGCCCTGCTCGGACGAGCCCTGAGCGGAAGGGTCGTTGCCTACAGAAGCGGCCACACGCTCAACCAGCAGCTTGTCAGAAAACTCTACGAAAAAGCCGAAAAGGCCGAGCGAATCGAAAAATCCGGTACCGACGCGGTGCTTGATATCCGCCGAATCCAGAAAATCCTGCCGCATCGATACCCATTTTTGCTTGTCGACAAAATAATCGAAATCGACGGCGACAGGTCTATCAAGGGTGTAAAGAACGTCACCTACAACGAGCATTTCTTTCAGGGCCACTTCCCCGGCACACCTGTAATGCCGGGAGTCCTTGTTGTCGAAGCAATGGCCCAGGTCTCCGGGCTGCTTTTCGCTCAGAAGCTCGAGCATGCCGGTATGCTTGCTGTGCTGCTCAGTATGGATGGTGTCAAGCTGAGAAAGCCTGTTGTCCCCGGCGACCAGCTCATTCTTATCGCCGAGACCGACCGAATTAGAAGCAGAACCGCCCAGTGTAAGTGTAAAGCCCTCGTAAATGATGTAATAGCCGCCGAAGCAAATATAAAGTTTATGCTTGTTGACGATGAAAAAATTTAGTCGCACGAATATTCCCAACACGACACAGAAATTTGAACTCCAGGAGAATGCCGTAACATGACCCGGGTACACCCAAGTGCAATAGTTGATAAAACCGCCGTGCTGGATACCGACGTCACCATCGGGCCCAACTGTATCGTCGGCCAGGATACTGTTGTTGGCGGCGGAACTGTTCTCGATGCGAACGTTGTCATCGGCCCGGACGTGAAAATCGGGAAGAACAATCATTTCTTCCCTTTCAGCGTCGTCGGCACCAGGCCGCAGATACTTGCTATGAGCGACGACGACCCCGTCGGCGGACTGACCATCGGCGATAACAATATCTTCCGCGAGCAGGCTACTGTGCACCCCAGTATGCACGCCGACGGGTGCACGGAGATAGGCAGCGAAAATCTCTTAATGATTGGCGTCCACGTCGGGCATGACTGCGTACTCGAGAATAAACTCGTACTCAGCAATTACGTTCAGGTCAGCGGCCACTGCAGGATTGAAACCGGCGTATGGCTCAGCGGAATGGTCCTGCTGCATCAGTTCGTCACCGTCGGCAAGTGGTGCTACGCCGCCGGAATGGCAGGCCTCAATCACGACGTGACGCCGTTTACTATCGTCAGCGGACACTACCCGCCCGAGGTACGCGGCGTTAATAAACGAGGCCTCGCCCGCGCGGGCCTTACCGAGCAACAGCAGAAAAATATCGTCGAGGCTTATAAACGGCTTTATAGAAACGGCCAGCCGCTCCTCGAAACCGCAACTGCTATGGCCGCCGAAAAGGACCACGACGAGAACGTCCGCGCAATGGTCGATTCGGTAATCAATAGCTCGAAGCACCGCTTCGGAAGGTACCTCGAAACCTTAAGACATTGAACACTGGTTTAGCCCTCGATATCCACCGGGACACTATATGGCAGACGAAAAACTCAGAACCGCGGTAATCGGCGCAGGCAAAATGGGCCAAATCCACGCCAAGGTCTATCGCCAATTGCCTCAGAGCAAATTAGTGGCGGTGGTTGACGTCGATGCGAAAAAGGCCAAACAGCTCGCAAAAAAATATAAATGCGACTATTTCACCGATTGCGCCGAGATACTCGACAAAGTTGACGCCGTGACCATAGCCGCTCCCACAATATACCACAGGCAGCTCGCTGCCCCGTTCATCGAACACGGCGTCGCCTGTTTAATCGAAAAACCGCTCGCACTCAATGTTGACGAGGCGCAGGAAATAGTCGCCCTCGCCGAAAAAAATAATGTCACCGTCGCCGTAGGTCACTCCGAACGCTGCAACCCCGTCGTCCAGGCAATGAAACGTCTCGACATCGAGGCCATGTTTATCGAAGCCCATCGCATCAGCCCGTACCCGTTCCGCTCAACGGACATTGGCGTGGTTATGGACGTGATGATTCACGACATCGATATCATCCTTTCCCTTGCCGCGAGCAAAGTGCAGAAGGTTGACGCGGTTGGAATCGGCATTATCGACGAAAGCAGGGAGGACATCTGCAACGCGCGTATAGCCTTCGAAAACGGCTGTGTTGCAAACGTCACAGCCTCGCGCCTCGCCCTCAAAACCGAGCGAAAAGTCCGCGTCTTCAGCAAGCAGGCCTACCTGAGCCTCGACTACTTCAGGAAAACGGGGACCATCATTAAAGCCGACACCGACAACATGGAAGTAATAGAAAGAATCCGCCGAGGCAAATTCGAGCTTCTAAAAGCCGGCTGGGCCGACCTCGTCCACTACGAGACGCTCCAGATTGATGACAGGGAGCCGCTGCGGGTTGAGCAGGAATCTTTCCTCAGAGCCGTTGCCGACAAATCTTTAAAACCCGAAGCCACCGCCGGCGAAGGGCTCGCCGCTGTGCAGTGCGCCAGGATGATTCTCGAATCGATAAAGCAGCACAAGTGGCAATGACGTTCACATCGCCTTTTTGATTTTGCCCACTTCAATATCCGCAAGACGTGTCGGCTCTGGAATTCGATACCTCGTTGCACAATCAATGACAAGACTTATCGCGTCGTTCAGATTGCACTTGTGGCCGACCGAAACAAATACCGGCTTCACCTTGTTTCGAGTTCGCACAACCGCGCCTATTACCTCGTCGCCGTCGTACAGTTCGCTGTATGCCCCTTTGGGCGCTGCCGGCATCTCGTATGTGCCCGTCAGCCTGCTCTTTGCACAGCCGACTGTCGGCTTGTCGAAAAACAGCCCCAGATGCGCCGCCAGACCCAGCCTTCGTGGATGTGCAATTCCCTGCCCGTCAATCATAAATAAATCCGGTTTGCGTTTGAGTTTCTCAACCGCATCCAGGCAAACCGGCGCTTCACGAAATGACAGCAGCCCCGGTATATATGGAAAGGTAACTTTTCTGATTGCATGTTTTGTTTCGACAATTTCAAGTTCGGGATAACTTAGTACTACTACACAGCCTATTATTTTCTTTTTGTCTTTTGTAAAAGCACAATCGATTCCTGCTATGAATTGGGGATTGGTTTTTACGGGTTTGTGCTGGATTTGTCTGGAAAGTTTTTTCTGCAATTCAACAGCTTGTGAATAATCAAGATTCCAGCCATGGAGCTTTTTCATAGCTTATAGGATAATTGGGATTTGCAGCGGAATCAACTTATTCCAAGTCATACTTGACTTTTAACCCATTTTATAGTACTATTTATGGTTGAGGCGATGGTGATGAAAATGAAACTTCACGCTTTTATTTTATTTATGGTGATTTTATCGGCTTTCGCAGTGGAGTCTTTTGCTGCCAATCCACAGGTTACTCTCCATGTAACCGGAGCCGTCACCGGAGATATTGTTTTAGAGCTTTATCCGGACAAGGCCCCTGTCACAGTCACCAATTTTATCAATTATACCCGGAGCGGTTTTTTTGACGGCCTGATATTCCACCGTGTTATAGATGAATTTATGATTCAAGGTGGTGGTTATGACACCAACATGGTCAAGAAAGCAACCAACGACTCGATAATAAACGAAAGCACGAACGGCCTTTCAAATTTAATTGGCACTGTCGCAATGGCCAGAACTTCCTATCCACATTCAGCAACATCTGAGTTTTTCATAAATGAGGTTGACAACCTATTTCTGGACTTTGGTGGAATCGTCTACGACCCTCAAAACAACGCGTATTACAAACCTGGCTATTGTGTGTTTGGAAAGGTAATAGACGGAATGAATGTTGTTCATAATATTGCCGCATTACCCACACAAGATGTAAATGATCCATATCCTGACAAACCCTGGGATGATATTATTATTGAGAGCGCAACAGTAACTTTGGAAGTCCCTTATTGTGCTGAAAAATTAAAAGGCGATGTTGATGGTGATTGTGATGTGGACGCGGATGACCTTATGAAATTTTCAATACAATGGCTGAATCCAAAATGCCAAGGGTGTTACAGTGCTGATGCCAGCGGCGATGGTGAAGTTAATCTTGCCGACTTTGCAAAACTGGCTGCGAATTGGCTAAGTTGTAATTCAATTACAACTCCCTGTGATTAAAAAAAAGCCGCCCAGAATTGGGACGGCTTATCGGACACGCTTAATAAACCGGAAAATCTTATTTGACTTCGAGCACGGAGTTCATATCCCCGA
>CAZFHM010000098.1:0-8967 GCA_964518825.1 uncultured Pirellulales bacterium | reverse complement strand
CTCTGGTTTTGTAAACCAGTGGTTGTCGGTTCGAATCCGACCGCTGGCTTGTTTTCTGCGCGTTTGAAAGGTCATCCGCGAGGCGATTCCAAAAAGCTTGCCAATCGGCCGGCCTGCGGCTATACTTATCAGCTTCAATTTCAGGTAATTCGGGAAAGGGCCCGGGTATGTCAGACAAAAATTCTGACCTCAAAAAGATAGAACAGCTCCTTGAAATAATGAAAGAAAACGACCTTGTCGAGATTGAGGTCAAATCGGGCGACGATAAAATCGTCCTCAAGCGCGCACAGCCTCAATCACCCCCGGTCACCGCGGTACCGATAATAGCGCCGGCCGGACCGACTGGTACAGCCGTCCCGTCTGCGTCAACCGGCGTGGGAGGCACCGCGGCGGCGAAACCCTCCGACCTTATAGAAATTAAGGCGCCGATGGTCGGCACGTTCTACGCAACGCCGAACCCCGACGCCGAGCCTTACGTCGAGGTCGGCTCTAAAGTTACTCAATCAACCGTCGTATGCATCATCGAAGCGATGAAAGTTATGAACGAAATCAAGGCTGAGACCGAAGGAACCGTCGCCGAGGTGTGTATCCAGAGTGGTCAGGCCGTCGAATACGGAACGGTTCTGTACAGAGTCAAGCCTGATTAAGTCCAAAGATATTCAAAGGCGAGAAATGTTTTCAAAGATACTCATAGCTAACCGCGGCGAAATTGCCCTGCGGATTATTCGCGCCTGCCATGAGCTGGGCATCGCCGCCGTCGCCGTATATTCCAAGGCCGACGCCAACAGCTCGTATCTGGAACTCGCCGACGAGTCTATATGCATTGGCCCGGCGGCTTCTGCAAAAAGTTATCTGAATATTCCGGCGATTATCAGCGCCGCTGAGGTTGCCGACGTCGACGCGATACATCCGGGTTACGGTTTTCTGGCAGAGAATATCGAGTTCGCACAAATCTGTCACGACTGCGGAATCAAATTCATCGGTCCGTCCGTGGAAGCTATGCAGCTTCTCGGTGACAAGGTTGAAGCTCGCAAGCTGGCCCAGAAGGCCGACGTTCCGGTGGTGCCGGGTTCCGAAGGGGTTGTTACCGATGAGGCTGAGGCGCTCAAGCTCGCGGGCAAACTCGGCTATCCGGTCATTATAAAAGCGGCGGCCGGCGGAGGCGGCAGAGGCATGCGGGCGGTACACAACGATATCAGCTTTCGACAGGCATTTGCCGCGGCACAGGCTGAGGCCGATGTGGCCTTCGGCAATCCGAGCGTCTATCTCGAAAAACTTGTCGTCGAGCCGCGACACGTGGAGGTGCAGGTACTCGCGGATGAGCACGGCAACGCGCTGCACTTTTACGAGAGGGACTGCTCTATCCAGAGGCGACATCAGAAGATGATAGAGGAATCGCCCTGTCCGGTGCTCGACGAGCGAGACCGAAATGAGCTGTGCGAGTCGGCACTTCGAATCATCAAAGAGGCAAAATATACCAACGCCGCTACGGTCGAGTTTCTGCTGGATAAGAACAAGAACTTTTATTTCATCGAAGCCAATGCCCGAATCCAGGTCGAGCACCCCGTTACCGAGATGGTGACCGGCCATGACCTGATTAAATGGCAGCTCCGTATCGCTTCTGGTGAAGAAATGAAATTGAGTCAGCGCGACATCAAGCACCAGGGTTGCGCCATTGAATGCCGCATCAACGCCGAAGACCCCAAAAACAATTTTTCTCCCTGTCCCGGCACCATTACGCGATATATCCCGCCTGGCGGGCCGGCCGTGCGCATCGACACCCACGTTTACCAGGGCTACACCGTTTCTCCGAATTACGATTCGATGATATGCAAGCTGATAGTCCACCGCCCGACCCGGGGCGAGGCTATCGAAACCACCAGACGTGCCCTGAGCGAATTTATAATCGAACCACTTAAGACGACTATCCCCGCCTGCCTCGATATACTCTCACACAATCTGTTCGTAAAGGGAACGGTAGATACCAGCTTTATCGAGCGTAACTTCTGACCGGCAGCCGGAAATGCTACTGCATTCGAATCTGAACACTGCGTGCGTGTGCGTCCAGTCCCTCCGCCTTGGCCAGGCGAATGATGTCATCCGCACTTTCAGCAAGCTTTTTCTCGTCGTATTCTATGATGCTCGTTGACTTGATAAAATCATTAGCGCTTAACGCACTGAAAAATCTCGCACTTGTGCCGGTCGGCAGAGTGTGGCTCGGCCCTGCCCAGTAATCGCCGACGGCCACCGGCGTGTAATCACCAATAAAAATTGCCCCGGCATTTGTAATCTTATCGGCGACCTGCCTGCTTTCTTTGCCACACTGAATCTGTAAATGCTCAGCAGCAAAAAGATTCGCATAATCCACCACATCGGCCATATTTTTTAAGACCACAATAGCGCTGAATCCGAGCAGGCAATCGACGGTCTCCTTCGACCTGTTCAGATTCGTCACCTGTCGTTTGAGTTCTGCTAGAACTTCCAGGGCCAGCTTTTCGGATTGCGTACATAAAACCGCTGAGCCTGGGTTATGTTCAGCCTGGCTGAGCATATCGGCAGCGACCCAGGCAGGATTCGCCTTGTCATCGGCAATTATCAATACCTCGCTCGGTCCTGCTATGGAATCTATTCCAACAAGTCCAAGAACCTTTTTCTTGGCCATCTGGACCCATTGATTTCCAGGCCCGACAATTTTGTCAACGCTGCGAATTGTTTCCGTTCCCTGGGCCAGCGCCATAACAGCCTGTGCTCCGCCTATCCTGTAAACCTCTTTTATATTCAACTCATAGCAGGTCGCCAGAATCACTGGATGGATGCCGCCTTTGTATCTTGGCGGCGATACAACCACGATTTCTTTTACACCTGCAACCTGTGCCGGGACCGCAGTCATTATCACAGTCGAAGGCAGCGGCGCAGACGCTCCCGGAACACATATACCGACTCGTTTTATCGGCGTGTATTTTATGCCCGTCGATTTGAAAGTCTTATTGTTGCCGACAAAGATTTTTGACTGATATTCTTTAACGTTCTTAATTGCAGATTGAATTGACTTCAAAAGTTTTTTATCTATTGTTTTATGAGCTTCATTTAACTGCTCTTGCGAAATCCTGAATTGTGCAGGAGTTAGTTTAATACCATCGAATTTCTCTGTGAATTCGGCTATTGCCTCGTCTTTACGTTTGCTTACTTCATTAAGTATGTTATCTAATTGGTTATCTTTTTCGTCTTTGTCACCAAAATGAGTAGCCCGAACAACTGCTGCTCGCACTTGCGTAAATCGTTCGGCAAAATCCGGCTGGTCGTATTTAATCAGAATTCCGTCAAGCTCTTTTTGCATTTTGATTTATCTCTGTGAACTCTGCGTTTTCAGTGGTTAAGTTATCCGCCGAAGTTGCCGTGTCCGTAAGCGCGGTTGGCAGTCTGTAAGAGCAGATAATATCTGTCCTGGTATTTTGTCACTATACCCGAGACCTTGAATCGAAGCTCGCCGGGCATTTTTCCCTGTCTTGCCCGCGCCATGGCAAGAGCCCGGCAAGGCAAAAGCTCGAGCGATACACTGGAAGTATTCCTGCCGAGGGCGTCAAACTCAAAAACCCATCCGCCGTCCGGCTTTTGTTTTATATAGCCCGTCCTGTCAGCCAGGATAGAATCCTGCTTCAGCTCTAATCCCTGCTTGAGCATCTGCGGGCGAATGACGCGTCGCGTTCTGAGCTTGTCGATTATTTCCTGCGGAATCATCACCGCATCGTTCGGCTCATTTATCATAACCTCGGTCATCGGCTCGTTCGGCTCCCGGCCAGGAGTCCCCGTGACGGCGGGTTTTTCCGCGGGAGCCGTATCGGTCCGAACCAGCGGCAAAAAGTAATCACAGAACAGGTAATTTTCCCCGCGATAGACCGTTACCATAGCGTTATAAAGCCTGTAGCTCCTGCCGGGATTGTCTTTAATGTCGGCGACCATTTTTTCCAGTCCCGCTGAGGGCAGAATCTCGATTTTTGTTCCGGCGGTAATTATACTTCTGCCGTCACTTATATCCTGCTCCATTTCGAAGAACCACTTATCGCCGCGGGCAACCGCCCTGCCGTCAACGCCCATCAATACAAACCCGTCGCGCAACAACGGTTTTGGCGGTTCCTGCCCTGCAAGAGCACCAGTTGCAATCAGCAAAATCAATAACATAACGCGCTTAATCATATCAAACTCCCACAGGCACCCGGTTTTTACAATAATCGCTCTTTCAGTAACGCAACAGCTTTTTCCGGCCCATCGACCTGTTCGATATATTCACTGCTGCCGTGGTCATCCCGGCTGACCGTCTTTAAAAGCTCTATCCAGAAATCGCCCACGATTATAACCGGTTTGCCCCGCGGTAAAAACCCCTTATTTTTCAGCTCCCATACCTTTGCCAGTTCCAGCAGTGTTCCCGTTCCTCCGGGCAGAACAATATACCCGGCTGCCAGCTCAATCAGTTTATCCAGTCGTTCATCGAGCGAGCCTGTTACAATTTCCCTGCTGATATATTCGTTTGGTTTGGAGCTGAACGTCGAGCATGTTACACCGATTACCTCACCGCCGGCCCGGCTTGCGCCTTTGGCCGCGGCCAGCATCGTCCCGCCGTAACCGCCGTTGGCGATAGTAAAGCCGCTTTCGGCAAGAAGTTTACCGGTTTTGTATGCAAGCTCGAATGCTTCATCACCGGCTTTGGCCCTGCCGGTGCCGAAAATTGTAATGATTTTATTTACCACTGGGCTTGGCCATCCTGCGGATTGCTTTTTTGCGCGTGTAATTAAGGAGTCCCGCTGAAAGCAGAATCTGCCTGTCACGTACAGACAGATTCAGCCTGCCGGTAAATTCAAAGCTGTGACTGCGATTGGCAATTGTCACTTCGTCACCGCCCTTAATTGCTTCGAGCAGATTTTTAATTTCGAGCTCATCGCCGCTGTTTATCCTGTCGTAGTCGGCAGGGTCGGCAAACTCAACAGGCACAATGCAGAAGTTTATAAGATTGGCCTTGTGAATTCGTTCTATAGATTTGGCAATCACCGCCCGGACGCCGAGATACATCGGGCACAGGGCGGCGTGCTCTCTGCTGGAACCCTGGCCGTAGCTTGCGCCGGCGACTAAACAGGCGCCAATACCTGTTTTCTTAAGCTCCAAAGCCCGCTCTGCAAAAGTTGCCGAGTCCGGCTCGTTGAAACAGTTGAAGACCACCTTCGCATATTCCGGCACGTTCGAGCGCAGCTTGAGAAAAACACCGGCCGGCATTATATGGTCGGTGGTAATTTTATCGCCGACCTTAATCAGCACCTGAGCGGTAAGTTTGTCCGGCAACTGCTTCGGCGATTCCGGCACGACAATCGTCGGCCCGCGCAAAACTTCCACCTTTGCCGCTTCATCGGCAGGTAATGGTTTTTCTATCATACTGTCATCGATGACGAAGTGCTCCGGCAGAACGACTTTTGGATAATTTATGCCGAGCAGTTCGGTCAGTTTTCGCGGGTCGGTGATTTGGCCTGTCAGGGCCGCCGCTGCCGCCGATTCGGGGCTGACCAGATAGGCCTGGTCGTTTTTTGTCCCCGTCCGGCCTACAAAATTACGATTGAACGTCCGCAGTGTCACCACATCATCACCCGGTGCAAATCCCTGGCCGATGCA
This sequence comes from uncultured Pirellulales bacterium, assembly GCA_964518825.1. Taxonomy (GTDB): domain Bacteria; phylum Planctomycetota; class Phycisphaerae; order Sedimentisphaerales; family Anaerobacaceae; genus JBBABK01. The sequence goes on along the minus strand of CAZFHM010000098.1, from coordinate 3,312 downwards.
GGGCCCGCAGGCCGATTCGAGAATCCGGGCGCCGGCGCTTATCATGTCCGCAAGAGCGCCGTTGCGAGCCAGCATGTTCAGCACCTCCCTGCTGCCGGGCGTAATCGCAAGCTCTACCATGCGATTTATCCGATTGCCCTTGAGAATCTGCGCGACCGTCATCAAATCGGTATAGCTCGAATTCGTACAGCTTCCGATTACAACCTGACCGACGGGTGTACCGGAAATCTCTGAAATGGTCCTGATATTATCCGGTGACGACGGGCAGGCAGCCAAAGGCTCAAGCTGCGCCAGGTCTATCTCAATCACGCGGTCGTACTTCGCGTTTTCGTCGGCAGCCAAAGGCTTATATACATCTTCTCTTCTCTGGGCCGCCAGGAATTTTAGCGTCTGCTCATCGCTGGGAAAGATACTCGTCGTAACACCGAGTTCGGCTCCCATATTTGTCATTGTCGCCCTCTGCGGCACCGACAGAGATTCGACGCCTTCGCCGAAATATTCGACTACCCAGCCGACGTTGCCCTTTGTGCTAATAATACTGAGCAGTTTGAGGATAACATCCTTGGCAGCTACCCAATCAGGCAATTCGCCGGTCAGCTTCACACCAAGAACCTTCGGACAGATAATATAGAACGGCCCGCCTGCCATCGCCACCGCCACGTCGAGTCCGCCTGCGCCGATAGCTAAACTGGCGATACCGCCTGCCGTTGGCGTGTGACTATCGCTGCCGAGAAGCATTGCGCCCGGCCAGGCAAACCGCTCGAGATGTACCTGGTGACATATCCCATTGCCCGCTCGCGAATGATACACGCCGCACCGGGCAGCTATCGTCTGCAGATATAAATGGTCGTTGTGATTTTCAGGTCCGAACTGCGCGGTGTTATGGTCAACGTAGCTGACCGAAACCTCCGTCTTGACAGACCCGTCGCCCATACTCTCATATAATAGAAACGCGGTCGTACCCGTGGCGTCCTGAGTCAGCGTCTGGTCAATCCGTATGCCTATGGAACTGCCGGCTATAAGCTCGCCGTCAACTACATGCTCAGCCAGTATCTTGTAAACAACCGTCCCGTTCATTTGTTGTTACCCGCAAAACTAAAATGAACAGTTTACCACAAATCCCGCCCCAGCACAAATACCACTCAAAATAACGGTGAATTTAATTTATGGGAATGTTGTAAAAACAAAAATTGCAAATACCCCTGTTTTCTAATCCACATCAAGGGGTTAAAAGAGAGATGTTAACATCTCTATAGTTTTTCAACTATCGTTCTCTTCTACCTTGTATATCTGAGCGAAAATTATTGGCAAGCTTCTTAGGAAAATCATAATCAGTGCAACCATATCGCTCATCGGAAGTATTGTTTTCATCGTTCGTAGCATTGGGAAAGTAACTTTTGAATACTTCTCTAGCAGACGAAAACTTTTTTGGTTTTCTTGTACTCATAAACTTCTTCCTTTGTTAATGCGAGCAATATACCTCGGATTTAATCCGGCATCAAAATAATGTTTGCGATTCATCCACACGAACCCGTCTCCTTTGGTTATCACAGCAACATCAATAGGACCACCTACTGTTTCTTTTTCTCTGCTTATACGGCGCTTGAATTTGGTTAGGTTTACCAAAGATTCAGCCATCGCTCCAAGCTCATCCTTAGGTAAGGATGCAACGTTTTCCATCACCGGATTACTATATTTCTCAACTCGAGTTTTATCCCATTCATTATATAAGTTTGGTATGAGTTTATCAAGCGCAGTTTTTACTTTAACTTGGAGTTTCTTGCCATAAACTGGGTATTTTCCCTCGATCTTTTTTAATATAATATCTACGATTTGGCTAAAAAGCTCTTTTGTTGATTTTTCAACTGTATCTTTGAATTCTGGATCAATCCCCTGCATGAAAGTATAAACCATTTCTTTTTGAGCAAGTGGAACTACAATTGCTTCTCCACTGTCTTCAATTGATGCTACGTTTGATTTTAAACGCAATAAACGACCTGCGGCCATTCCGAAGACAATAGTTTCAATCAAGTTTGGGAAATGTTCTTTTTCCCCAAAACCAGCCACAACAATTCCGGAAAGCTGCCCCCTTTCCCTCAAACGAGAACTTGTTAGCAGATGGATTACCATTTCAATAACAGTATCTGACGTTTTCTTCGACATAGGAAGATTCTTAAAGACTTCGCCACGAACGTCCGAGATGTCCTTTTCGTATTGTTGCCTTATCTCGCTGGTAATGCGTGTGGTTATCCCAGGAAGTTTTTCATGTCGTTTTGTTTTCTCAAGTTCCTCTTTTACTAAAGCAACAAACATTTGTTTAATATCTGATTCACTCAATTTTGTGCTGGGATCTTTGTCATATTCTGTATTAACTCTTTCCTCGAATTGCTTGCGAAGATGAAAAAAGAATCCAAATAAAATACTCTGTACATCATCTCTTTGTTTTTGAAGCGGGAATATCCTCGATGTTTTCAAGAAAGAGATAAAGTTCTTTGAGTAGTCGACAAGCTTTGGAAATGTCTTATTTCCTAATTCGGAACGATAACATTTGATTATGGTTTCCCATGGAACACCCAAAAACGCCGCACTACCATAGACCATTATTCCTACAGGTGAACATTCTGAAAGCTGAAAAAGCTTATCGGCTGATGTATAAATTTTCCCCTGTTCTAAACCAATGGTCACCGCGCTATCAGCAGCCAATGCAACACCATTACTGTTTAGAACCGCAACTTCCGCTGTCATATAGAAAGTATTCCTTTAATTAACCCGGGGCAGTAGTATAATGGATTCTTTAGGAAATTAAAGGGATTTTTTTATACTTATGAAGTCACCCCATAGTTCATAAAAACACATTTTTGCCGCCAAAAAGGTCAAAAAGGAGGGTTTGATGGCAAGTTTCAGATATTTTCTCGGTTTGCGTAAATTGACTTTTCAGCCGTAATAGGTGCAGAAGGTGCGGTCGCTCTCCCAGATACTTACGCTGTGGAGTTTGGCTGAGTCGAATTTATTGTTTAGTCTTTCCCAGGCAAACTCGGCAAGGTTCTCAATCGTCGGATTAATCCCCGCCAGTGACGCCACGTCGGCGTTGAGATTCTTATGGTCCACTAATTTGACGAACTCGCCGTCTATAACCTGCTCGAAGTCGCCTATGCAAATATCGGTATCAGCAGGTGTTTTAATTGTTACCTCAATGACGTAATTATGGCCGTGGCCGGCCGGGTTGGCGCACTTGCCGAACACCTCGAAATTCTTCTGCTCGCTGAACTGCTCGTTCCACAGCTTGTGCATCGCCGCAAAGTCAAACTTCTC